>DASQFE010000466.1:0-2543 GCA_035633295.1 Ilumatobacteraceae bacterium
AGTGCTGGTGGCCATGACGGCCCTCATCATTCGACGCCTTACTCAGGACGAGCATCCTCCGTGCGCGTGCTTCGGTGCGTGGTCGGCCAAGCCCCTCGGCTGGGGGCACGTGGCCCGCAATGGCCTACTCATGCTCCTGGCGGTCATCGCCATCGCCGCGTGACGTACACGATGTGTCAGACACATCGTGTACGTCTTGGCGAGAGCGTCAGGTGGTCGCGAGGATGAAGGCGAGCGTGCGGGCTTCGTCGCGCCATGCGTCATAGCGGCCGGTCGGGCCGCCATGGCCGGCACCGAGTTCGGTTCGCAGCACGATCGGTGCCGAGCCCGTCGACACGTCACGAAGCCGCGCGATCCACTTCGCCGGCTCGTGCACGCTGACCCGCGGGTCGTTCAGCCCCGCGGTCGCGTACACGGCCGGATAGTCGGCCGCGACCGTGTTGTCGTAGGGCGAGTACCCGAGAATGCAGGTTGCGTACGGCTCGACGCGGGGGTCGCCCCACTCCTCCCACTCGGTCACCGTGAGCGGAAGTGTCGGATCGCTCATGGTGCTGACCACGTCGACGAACGGCACCTCGGCCACGACGCTGCAGAACAGATCGGGCCGCTGGGTCATGCACGCCGCAACGAGGAGGCCGCCAGCGGATCCACCGCGGATCGCCAGGCGATCGCCGTCGACGATGCGCTCGGAGATCAGGTGCTCGCCGCAGGCGATCGTGTCGCCGAATGTGTTCGGCTTCGCGAGCAGCCGGCCGTCGAGATACCACTGGCGCCCGAGTTCGCCGCCACCACGCGGATGAGCGAGGGCCCAGACGAACCCGCGATCGAGCAACGACAGGCGGGCCACCGAGAACCACGGTGGCATCGACGCCTCGTAGGCGCCGTAGCCGTAGAGCACACCCGGCGCGGTGCCGTCGAGCTGCGTGTCGACGTGGTGGACGATGTCGAGCGGAACCTGCGTCCCGTCGGCAGCGGTCGCCCACAAGCGCCGGGTTCGATACAGATCGAGGTCGACGGCCGGTGTGGGAATCCGACGCAGCAACGTCCGTTCGCCGGTGGTGAGGTCTTCGTCGTACAGCGTCGTTGGCATGGTGAGCGACTGGACCGTGAACCGCAACAGGTTGGTCTCCCATTGCGGATTCGCCGCCGGTTCGACGTCGTGGGGATCGTCCCCGAGGTCGATCACGCGCTCGGTCCGATCGCGGAACAGCACTCGCAGCCGGGGCTGGGCGTCGGCCCATTCGTGGATCACGAGATGGGACGCGAACGCCTCGGCGCCGAGGATGCGACGGCCGGGATGGTGGGCGGTGAGTTCGGTCCAGCTCGCCGGTTGCGCCAGGTCGGCACCGACCGGGGCGGTCAACAGCCGGAAGTCGACGGCGTCGTCGTTCGTGTGCATCACGAACTGGTCGCCCCAGTGATCGATGCCGTACTCCACGTCCGGGCGCCGTTCGAGTACGACGATGGGTTCGTCGGTCGGCCTAATGGTCGCGAGCAGCCGGGTCTCGCTGCTCGTGCGGCTTGCCGAATGGATCACGATCCACGAGTCGGAGCGGGTGGAGCCGATACCGACGAAGAACCGTTCGTCGGCTTCGTCGAACACGCAGATGTCGTCGACTCGTGGGGTGCCGATGCGGTGGCGCCACACGGTGGCCGGGCGTTCCTGGGCATCGGGCGTCACGTAGAAGAGCCACTGGCCGTCGTGCGACCATGCAACGCCGGCGCTCGATGTGTCGTCGAGTTGATCGTCGAGGTCGTCGCCGGTGTCGAGGTCGCGGATCCGCAACGTGTAGTGCTCGTCGCCGGCCGTGTCCATCGACCAGGCCACGAAGCGATGATCCATCGACACGTCGAACGCACCGAGGTCGAAGTACTCGTGGCCGTCGGCCTCGACGTTTTCGTCGAGCAGGACTCGGTCGGTGGCTCGATCGGCCGTCGGACCGCGGTGGTGAACGGGGTAGCTCTTGGCTTCGGTGGTGGAGGTGACGTACCACCACGGACCGAACTCGACCGGCGTCGACAGGTCGGTCTCCTGCACCCGCGATCGGATCTCGCCGAAGATGGTTTCGATCGTGTCGGTGTGAGGTTCGAAGAACCGTTCGGCGGCGCCGTTCTCGGCTTCGAGATACGTGAGTAGGTCGGGGTCGTCGACCTGACGCATCCAGGCGTACGGATCGTCGACGTCGCCGGTCGGCCGCTTCCAGGTGTGGGGCCGCCGCGGGGCGCGAGGCGAGGGGGCGGCGGGGTCGTTGCGTTGGTCAGCTTCTTCGGTCACGGTCGAGCCAATGTAGGCAGCCAGCGGTACCGTTTACGCACCATGCATGTCTGGATCGATCAAGACCTGTGCACCGGCGACGGGCTGTGCGTCGATCATTGTCCCGACGTGTTCGTGCAACTCGAGGACGGCATTGCGTACGTCGCCGAGAGCGGCCAGGTGCTCAACGACCCCGGTGGGTCGGGCAGCTTGGCATGGGTGACGGAACGACATCTCGGCGATGTGATTCATGCGGCTGAACTGTGCCCCGGCGAATGCATCTTCATCG
>DASQFE010000467.1:0-4303 GCA_035633295.1 Ilumatobacteraceae bacterium
GCCGCAGCCGTCGGGAACAGCGCCGACACCTACGTCACGCAGGGGGCCAAAGGACACGCCGCGTCCGGCGAGTACGACGAGGTGCACCAGCGCAGCGCCACTCTGCAGATCGGGCTGTCCATGGCGAACAGCGGCGGCAACGTGATCAGCGCGACGCTCACCACCGGCGGTCCTGCGACGGCCCGAACCGGCAACGCCACAGCCGTCGGCAACCTGTCGTCGACCGCCATCGATCAGGTGGTCAGCGCGAGCGGTCGCGGTTCGGCAGTTCTCCACATCGAGCAAAGGGCGACCGTCATCAACCTCGGCCTTGCGTTCGCCGGTACGGGTGGGAACCAGGTGGGCGCCGATTTCTCAGCAGCATTGATGCGTGGCGACGAGGACGCACTCGAGCAACTGCTCAATCTGGTTCTTCCCGCCCTCTTTGCGTCGACAGACGGCGCGGGCGCGGGCGCCGGAGCCGTTTCAACGGGAGACGCGACGGCGATCGGGAATCGGTCGAACACCCGGGTGCTGCAGATGGCGGTCGGCGAGGCCGATTCCGGATCAGTCGACATCCGCCAGGACGTGATGGTGGTGAACGCAGGGGCCGCGTCCGCGACGACCGGGTACAACTCGATCGGCGCCAGCGCAGGCAACCAGCGCTCGGCGATGGCTCCGGGGGCGCAGCAGGTGGTCGGCCAGCTGACGAGTTTCATCCGCTCGATGATGACCGACATCAATCTCTGGGCGTCTGGATCCAGCTCCGGTTCCGGGCTCGGCTCGGGCGAGCTCAGGACTGCGTTCGGCGACTTCGACATCGGAATCGACCGGTCGATCGTCGCCGGCACCGCGAGAGCCACGGCGGCTGCGGTTACCACACGTCAGCTGGCGGCTGTGATCAACCTGGCGGTCGCCCGGTCCAACTCAGGGGGCAACCGGGCCAGCGTGGCCATCAGTGAAGGCCGGCTCGCCGCGGCGTTTGCAGATCCGATCGTCGCCAGGGCGCTCGAGGAGACTGGCACCGGAGCAGTGCTGGTGACCGGGATGGCCCGGCCACTGCTGATCGTGACAGGTGATGCGTCCGCCGCGAATACGAGCGTTCTCGTGTTGTGTCAGCGAGCCGATTTTCTCGAGCTCGCCTGCCTCGGTCCGGACACCGACGAGACATCACCGCCCACCGTGACACCTGCCGCGGCAACACCCCGCGCAACAGCACCAAGCGCAGCAGCACCTTCCACCGTCACGCCGGCGACACCGGCTGCGAAGGCACCGGCGGCTCAGCCCGCTGCGAAGACCGTCGGCGGCCTGGCGCAGCGACCAGCCGCGGTGAGGTCACTCCCCGCAACCGGCTCTGACCCCAGTCGCCTGATTCTCGCCGCGTTCGCCCTGCTCCTGTTTGGCTCGAGCATGCTCGTCGTCTCGCGACGTGAGACGTGAACCGGGTTGCCGCGCTCGTGGTCGCTGTGGTCGCCGTCGCTACTGCAGCCGGCTGCAGTAGCGCTCCCGAGACGGGCTTCGACCGCACCGATGCCGCACCGACGCTGGCAGTGCCGCCGAGCACTGCACCGCCGATCAACGAGGAGCCCCGTTCGATGCCACCCCAAGCCAACCACCGGGCAACCGTGGTCACGAACGGCGGCCGCATCGAAGCGACCGTGGTCGACGCCGAACTCGAGATAGATGTGTCGACCGAGGCCGGGTGGCAGTCCGCCGTCGAACGCGATGGCGTTCGAGCGAACGTGGTCTGGACGTCGGGCGAGCGCTCGATCGTGGTTGAACTCCGAGGCACTTCCTCGGGCATATCCCAGCAGGTCGTCTCAACAGGTTGAGCCGGCAGCGGGTCGCAACCACGCTGCGTGAGTTCAACCGAGACGATCTACTCGCAGTTCTGGACCGCGCGCGTCCCCGAATTGCCTTGATTTGATGGATTTTGGTCAAGACTGGGTAAAGTTCATTGCGTACTCTGGAGGCGACTGTTAAGTTCAGCTCAGGGCATATTCTCACGCATGGTGACAATACATGAGCTCGCTCACATCGGTATCTGAGCGGTGAACGGACGCCAATCATGATCACAAACCAACCGGGAACCCGTTGTCGGCCGGATCAGCCTGACGACCTCGAACAACTCCTGAGGTCGTACCACACGGACCGGCGGGCCGAGTGCCGAGATCGGATCGCTGAATCGTTCGAGTGGCTGGTGATGCGCTGCGCCAACAAGGAGCGGTGGCACGACGAACCGATCGAGGATCTCGCCCAAGTGGCGCGCATCGGTCTTCTGCAGGCGATCGAGCGCTTCGACCCCGACCGTGGCGTCACGCTACATACCTTCGCTGAGGCGACGATGGTCGGGACGATCCATCACTATCACCGTTCGGCATTGCAACTGAAGGTTCCCCGCCCCGTTCAGGAAATGAATGTCACGTGCAAGAACGCCGTCGAGCGACTCACGGCCTCGCTCAAGCGCGTTCCGACCACCGCCGAAGTTGCCGAACACGTTGGGCTCGGTCGGGCCGAGGTAGCGGATGCGTTGGCGGTCGACCACCTCTTTCACCCGATGTCGTTGTCGTCGTCCGATGACAACGACACGATGCTCGAGAGCTACCTCGGCGAGAACGACCTCGGGCTCGAGTCGATACCCAATCGCGCAGAGATCCACAAGGCGTTGACGTCGTTGCCCAGTCGACAGCGAACGATCCTTTTCCTTCACTTCTATGAAGCCAGTACACAGGCCGAGATCGGCGCCCATTTGGGCCTCAGTCAGGTTCAGGTGTCTCGCCTCATGACCGCGGCGCTCGACACACTCCGCCATCGCGTCTCCCCACCCGATGGGTCGAACCAGACCAATCCCAGTCGTCGTCTTCGTCATCGACGAACTCAGGCAGAAGTCGTCAGGGCTCGGCGCCCAGCGTGAGAACGCCGCCGCTTCAGGAGAAGTAACCGGAGCTCGATCTCGGGTGCCCAGCTCGTCAACCTCGGGCGATCAGGCCCCGGTACCCGTCGGCGAACCCGGCGCAGCGGAGCACCTCGACCAGGCCCCCGGGTACAGCAGCGCCGGTGAGGCCGTCGCCATTCACCTTGCGGATCTCGACGGACTTCAATCGCCCGTCGTTCACGAGGGAGATCAGCGCCGCGCTCCATGACGTGTCGTCGAGCGCGCTCGGGAACGTGACGAGATGGTGTCCCCGCCGATCGAACCACACGAGTGGACGACCGGCGCGCAGCACCACGAGCGACGACGCGCTGCGCGCCGGCCGTCCCGGAGTGTCGGGCCAGTCGAGGGCCGCACCGTACGGCTGAGCAGGGTCGGTGGAGGCGAGCACGATGGGCTCGGGCACATCGTCGGGGCGGATCACCGGATCGGGCGTCTCGCGTGCAGAACGCAACCGGTCGACCGCGCCCGGAACGGCAAACTGAGCAGCGCCGAGGCCGTCGACGAAGTAGCCGCGGCGGATCTGGCCGCGCTCCTCCAACACCTTGAGCACGCCGTAGACCGCACTGAAACCGCCAACGAGTCCCTCGGCCATCACGGCCTCCCGAGTCACCACTCCGTACCTCTCCACCAGTTGAAGTGCCTGGGCATGAGCGGCCTCCGTGGCGGTCGGGACAGGCCGGAGCAGCGGTGCAACGAGGCTCCAGCGGCCCTGGCCCGCCGGCGGGCCGATGCGGGTGAGTCGACCCGGGCGGGGCCGGCTGTGACCGTATGCGGCTCGTGTCGCGGTCTTGATCTTGGCTCCGCCGATCACCGACCGCAGCGGCGCAAGCGAATCGTTGGTGACCTCGCCCGTCCACACGAGGTCCCAGAGCGCAGCGAGCAGTTCCCGGTCGTGAGCGCCGGGTGCGGCGGCACGGATCTGGCCCCAGAAGCTGGCGCCATGTTCGGTGAGCAGAATTCGAATCGCATCCTGGAGGGGGCCCTCAGCTGGCTCGCGTGCCTCCCAGCCGGGGGCCAGAAGCGGGAGTTGATCAGCGAAGCAGAGGCGCACCCGACCGTCGCGGGCGCCGACCGCGCCGGCACCGATCCACACGACCTCTCCCGCGGTGCACAGTTCGTCGAGCATCGGCGGCCGAAACGACGACACCCGCATCGGCAGGACGTCACGTTCGATCGTTGACGCAACCAGCGCCGTGCCCGACAACACCCCGAGCGTTTCGACGAGCGCCTCCAACCCCCGCCGCTGCGCCGGAATGCCGTGCCACGCCGTGAGGAAGCGGGCGAAGGCCTCCTGCTCGACAGGTTCGACCTCTCTGCGCAGGGCGGCAAGCGACCGACGACGCAGCTGACGCAGTACGTCGACGTCGCAGAACTCGCGTGACACCCCCC
>DASQFE010000468.1:0-9675 GCA_035633295.1 Ilumatobacteraceae bacterium
CAGCTGTATTGGACACGGCGGCCAGTGTGGACCTTCGTTGTTGCTGTGATCTTCTTCCCGTTCGGGCTGGTCGCTCTGCTGATCACGACCACCCTGACCGGCACGTTTCGCGTCATTGAGACCGGTCCACCGGCCAAGGTCGAGGTCGCTGGTGACTTTTCCAACGTCGCTGTCGAACTCGTCAACCGAGCCATCCCGGACTGACAACAGTTGGGTCGACCCGGACCCTGCGTCTCCGAGCACGAACTCTCCCGAAGGCCGATCACTCATGGCTCCGCCTCCCGGTCTGGCGACAGTCCGCCCGTTCCAAGCCGCGCGGAATCGAATCGCCCGTCGCTGGATCGCTCGTCGCCAAGGTTGGACGACCGACGACATGGTCTCGTGATTGCGCAACGCGGGACTTGGGCCGCGATGCGGCGCCGCTGAGAAGCGGTGTTTGGCCTCAAGCCGACTGGATCCGTGCGAGATATCGGTCGAGATCGGTTCGGATGTGGGCGAGCAAGCGGGCGACGTCGTCGTTGCCGCCGGCCATGTCGGTGATCACCTCGTCGCTGAGCAACGCTCGCATATCCGACGCCTTGACCCATCGTGCGCCGTCGTGCTCGTGGCTGATGGTGACGTCGCCATCAGCCGCTCGACCACGGTACGAGATCTGCAGCATGTCGTACCCGTAGACATACATCGGGTAGCAGCCGACGATCTCGAGGTCGCCGTCGATCCGGACCCCTCCCTCCTCCAAGAGTTCGCGTCGAGCACCTTCTTCAGGGAGTTCGCCTGGCTCGACGAAACCGCCGGGCAGGAACCATTGACCGGCCATGGCCGATCCCTCAGCCCGCTGTAGCAGCAGAATCTCGTCACCTCGTTCGGCGTACACAACGGCCGACAACGCGAATCGGGCAGGCTCGAACTCCGGTGACGACGCAAGGTCACCACGAAGGGGGTCATTCTCCGTCACCGCCGGACCCTAGCCCCAGGGCGGCAAGGCGCTGAGCGGGCCACGCAACGACCGCTGCGCCAGCACGGCATCAGCGTCCTCGTGGACCTCGACCTTGGCCATCATGCCCGTGAACGTGCGGCGTCACGCATCGGGGCCGCGATGCGGCGCTTCCGTCGACCAGAGCTCCGGGATTCCGTGCGCCTGTTATCGGGCGGTCTTCAACGCAACTTCACCCTGGCCCATCGACCGAAACGGCGCGACGATTGGATGGTGGCGCGACCAACCATGCGGATCTCTGGGCCGACGCTCGACTCGAGCGACCCGATCGCTCTCGCCGAGTTCTACGAACGACTTCTTGGTTGGCCCATTGTCAGACGGGAGGGGCCCCGACCGGGCAGCTCGTCAAATGATGGCTGGGCCATGCTGCGTTCACCGGACGGAAGCATGAAGATTGAGGTCCAGTGGGAGCCGTACCACTGCGCTCCGACCTGGCCCAGCCAACTCGGTGAGCCAACGATGATGATGCACTTGGACATCGCGGTCGCCAACCTCGAGTCCGGTGTGCTCTGGGCGGTCGAACAGGGCGCCCGGCTCGCCGATCATCAACCGCAAGGCGACGTTCGTGTGATGATCGACCCCGACGGTCACCCGTTCTGCCTGTTTCCAGATGACACGCTCTGAACGGACTGGGCCGCCTGGGCGTGATTCCGTGCGCCGGAACTTGGGCCCCATCGCGGTAGTGGTCGACTGTGCCGTTGGGCGCTCGTTGAGCAATCACCGTGTATGCCCGCAGCAGAAATCCGGTCGACATCATCAGCCGATAGTCGCCACGTCCAGCGATGAGCTCCGGGAGTTGATCGAACCCGGTCGCGTAGCCATCGATGATCTCAACGAGTTCGAAGGCCTGGAAGTCCGACCTCGTATGTGACGCCTCCAAAGGGGTGTGGCGCTGTCGGGCGTCGCGAACAGGGGGATGCCATCGCTTGCTCACCATCCAAGTGGGTGTCCTCGTCGGAGCCTGAGAAGTTCGGCCCAGGTGTTCTCAGATGAAACGAGTTCGGGATGGAGAAGCCGATCAGAGTGTTCGCAGCGGGCGCAGTACGCAAGCACCATCAGGTTCGCCGCCTCGACGACGGCTCGTTCCTCGTTCGTGAAGCCGTGCCCCCTGGCAACTTCGTAGTCAGCAACGAAGGCTGCCATCTCCTCGGTGGTCGGCAAGGTGGAATGGCCGATGGTCCAGTCGGTCGAGAACTGTGCCGAGCTCTGACCAACCGCTACGGCCTCAGGTGCGCGACCGACTGAATCCCAGTCGTAGACACCAACGATCGTGCCATCACGGAGGGCAAGATTCTCGACCCGCCAATCGAAGTGAGCAACGACCTCAGCAGCCGTGGTGGTGCGAAGTCGTTCTTGAGCTTCGGCGGCCAATCGGTCGATCCATTCGGCTCCCGAGGCGGTGGCTCCGAAATCGAACCGGACGTCGTGCGGATCTCCCCACAGGCCGCTGCGTCGAGTCGGCATCATCAGATCTGACCCGCTCAGGTCCACCTGCGACGCTGGCGTTGCCACTGAGATGAAGCGGTGTAGGCACGCGGCTGTCTCTGACCGAACTGCCGGGTCATGGCCATCGACTGGTTCGCCGCAGATCATTGTCTCAGCGGTGGCAATCCCGTCGGCGATCAGAGTCGGAGCAAGAACGGGCCGTGAGGCTGGAAAGCCGCTGTCCGCGAGGTGCTGCTGGACCCGTTGGCTTGCTCGAAGTCGCGCCTCGCCGGCGTTGCGGCGATGGATTTTGACGACGATGTCGCCGATGCCGACCACGTGCATACCAGCGACGAGCCCACTGCCACCCCGATAGAAGTGCAGCCCATCAACAATCCCGAGGTGACCACCGACGAAGGTCGCCAGCATTGCGGCGACATTGTCCGGATTCGAAGTCCCGAAGATCGTCGACTCGAGAGTCCGATCGTGTCTTGCCGCAATCGCCGACGCAAGCGCTCGCATCCGGTCAGCCTGACACGCAGGCTGATGTCGCGCACCGCAGTGGGTCGGATCTGCCCGTGGTACTTCGGCGTCACGGTTGGGCCGAAGTCGAGTGGATCGGTTGCGTCGGCGTGGGTGGCGTGAAACGCTGATAGTGGGCGCGGGGGTGTGGATCGATGAGGGCCGCGAACGTTCGGCACTCGATCTCCTATTTCCAGGCCAGCGATCGGCCGCGCGATGCTGCTGATCGCTCGGGTCGAGAACGTGACCAACACGGACCCGTATTGCGGCATTGGCGGACTTCTGCACGACTGCGTGCCTACTCGTCTCGGGCGGGTTCGTCGCTCGAGAGTGCTGACGACAGTTGTTCGCGAGTCGAGATGCCGAGTTTGCGATAGATGCGATCGAGATGCGAGTCGACGGTTCGTTTGGACACGACGAGACGTGCGGCGATCTCCTTGCTGGCGACACCGCCTGAGGCCAGCAGGGCGACTTCCCGCTCGCGCGGGCTGAGGGGCTCCACGCCACTGCCTCGCAGCAGTCCGGGCGTGCGCGCTCCACCGGCACGTGCGATCAGGCGCTGCGCTCGTTGCGCCATTGCGGCTGCTGCACGTTGATCACCAGCGCCGCGGTGCAACTCCGCCGCCTCGATCGCAGCCTCGGCGCCGAGCACCAGGCACTCCATCGCTTCGAACGTCTCGACCGCCCGCTCGTAAGTTGCGAGATCACCGGTCGCGGCAGCACGGGCGTGAACCGCTAGTGCACCGATGTACGGCCCGTCCATCAGGTCAGCCAGTTCGGACAGCCGGTCGACTGCGGCGTCGGGATCCCCGAATCGGGCGAGATCGTGGATGAGCCCTCCCTCGAAGTTGAGTAGACGATCGGGTCGAATCTCCTCTGCGACCTCGGTGATCAGTCGGCGGGCCCCGCTGAGGTCTCCGCGACAGGCCATCAACCAGGCCCGAGCACGTTCGCGCGTGGACCACGAGGTTGCAACGGGGCTGTTGCACTCATCTGCCCGGGCGAGCGCCGCAGCGGCGGGCTCGGCGCGGCCGAGCAGCAGGTGACCTTGTGCGACGCCAACCCACGCCCACACGAGCGCAGCCTTCTGCCCCGCGGTGTCCGCGAGTTCCGTCGCTGCGGTGAAGTGGTCGATCGCGGCACTCCCGTGGCCTGAGTCGCGTTCGATCTCGCCGAGCACGACGTCGAACCACACGACCGCTGCGTTCGCACCCACGGTTCGGGCGTTCGCCAGCGCGCCGTGGACAACCGTGCGCGCTTCGGCGAAGCGGCCGCTGTACCCGAGGGCGTGAGCCTCGTTGATGAGGTGGGCGGCCATTCCCCGACGAGCAAGCCACGGCGGCAACTCGGCATGGACTGCGGCGCCCGCGCGGGCAATCTCGATCGCCTCGGTGAAGCGACCCATGCTGAGGCATGCCGTGCTCTTGGCGGTCGCCAGTTCGATCCTCGCCCGAGGGTCCTCGACGTCAGCGAGTGTCGCGACGAGGTTGAGGGCGTCCTGCGGTCGGCCGTTGTTGGCGAGCAGGAGTGCGCGCGCCGCCGCGACACTCGCCGCCTCGGCCGGTTCGCGCAGGACACGTTCGGCCGACTCCACCGCCTCCAGCGCACCGTCGAGATCACCTCGCCAGAACCGAGACGTGGCGAGCCGACGCGCGAGGTGCGACCGATGTCGTTCGGGGAGCGATGGATCGAGCCACGCGCGAGCGACCGACTCCTCCAGTGCATCGGCGTCGGCACGGAGGACTGCGGCCTCCACGGTCAAGAGGGTTGCGTCCTGGATGCTCCCACGGTCCGCTGCGGCCTGCGCCAACCGCACGGCGAGCGCTGCATCGCGGTTGAGCAGCGCCAGCCTCCCGGCGCTCACCAGTAGCGCAGCGTCGATTTCGCCGCCGCCCTCCAGTCTCCACAGGGCGAGCTGGATGGTGTCACCGCGCCGTCGAGCCCCGTGCTGTGCCAAACGATCTCCGAGCGCACGCTGCAGTTCGCGGCGGCGCAACACGTTGAGGCGTGAGCGAATGATCTCGCCGTACATCGGGTGGCTCAGCGACACCCGGGTCCGGCGATCGTCGACGGACACCTCGATCAGGCTGCGCTCGATGAGCGCGACGAGCACAGCGCCATCGGCGACCGACTCCACGTCAGCCAGCCCTATGGGTCCGGCCACGGCCAACATCTCGAGCACGCCGGCGGCGGCGGCGTCGAGCTCGGCGAGCTGCGACCTGACAAGTTCCTCCAGGGTCGCCGAGGTCGGCAACTCCGTCAGCGTCCAGACCCCATCGTTCAACCGCAGTCTGTCCTGGTTCAGTGAACTGTGGACCAGTTCACGCAGCACCTGCAGGTTTCCGCCGGACGCCGTCGTCAGCATGCCCACGGTTGCGTGGTCGACGGGTCCGTCGAGCACGCGGCGAAGTAGCGCTGCGACTTCGTCACGGCCGAGTGCAGAAACCTGCTCGAGGGTGACGTGTCCGTCCTTCAGGAGTGTTGCGATCACCGACGGCAATGGATGCTGGCTGCGAATCGTTGCGACGAGAAAGATGCTGCGGTCGAGCGCGAGTGGCAACAGCAGCGCCAAGGAAGTGTCGTCGAGTTGGTCGACGTCGTCGACGACGACGAGGAGCCGGTGATCGCTTCGGGTCTCCGTGAGGACGCGTAGCGCCCGGTGGAACAGGCCGGCACGGTCGTCGTCATCGATGCCGACGTCACGTGTGAGTGCCGCCGGCAAGAGGTGCGCAAGGGCCCCGAGCGGGATCTGCTTCGTCGCCGGGTGACCGGCGACCCAAGCCGTCGGACGACCGACCGGCGCAGATACGAGTTCGCGGGCGAGTCGCGTCTTGCCGACACCGGCGGGCCCCGTGAGCACCGCGCCGCAGCTGACGCCGTCGGCATACAGACGTCCGATTCGCTCGACGAGCGCACCCCTCGCAGTCAACGGCCAACTCAGCACCATGTGCCAGTCTGCCAGCCACGGAATCCCTCAGTCGGTACTCGACGCCCTGACAACCGGTATGCGATACCGATGTCGTGCGGCCGTTGGCGGGAGCACCCTGTGGCATTGGCGAATCATCCGCCGATCAGCCCCCCATGCACCGCCACGAGGAACGAAGAACCACAATGTCCGGCCACACGCTGCAGACGTTCGAGCCGCCGGTTCGCCGCCCGGCCCTCCAACCCGAGCCATCGGCGACGGCACCGCACACAACCATGACGTTCCTGTTCACCGACATCGAGGGATCCACGCGCCTGTGGGAGGAGTTGCCCGAAATGCACGCTCGTGTCGAGGACCACTTCGCAGTACTACGCACCGCGATCTCCGACTCCGGTGGCAAGATCTTCGCCACGATGGGCGACGGCGTAGCTTCAGCGTTCCAGTCTGCCGATGGTGCAGTCGATGCAGCGGTACGCGCACAGCGTCACTTCCAGTCGGTGGGGCTCGATGTGCGGATGGGCATCAACACCGGCGAGGTCTTCCGGGTCGGCCGCGATTTCCGTGGTCGGGCGGTGAATCGCGCCGCACGCATCATGTCGCTCGGCCGCGGCGGGCAGGTGCTGCTCTCGGACGTGTCGGCCGCGCTCGTGCGCACCGGCCCCGGCGACGTCGACGTCGTCAACCTCGGTCCGCATCGTCTTCGGGACGTGGCCGAGCCCGAGTGCGTCTGGCAGGTCGTGCATCCGGATCTGCCGGCAGGTGCGCCGACGCTGTCCGGCGCGGACGGCATCGCCCACAATCTGCCGACGACCCGTTCGTCGCTGGTGGGACGGGATCGCGACGTGGCCCATGTGGTGGCGCTCGCGCAACAACACCGTGCGGTCACGCTGACCGGCGTGGGTGGGGTCGGCAAGTCGCGGCTGGCTCTCGAGGCCGCATCCGGTCTCGCCCCAAGGTTCACGAACGTCTGGTTCATCGAACTCGCCAACGTCGCCGATGCCGACGAAGTGACCGAACGCATTGCTCTGACCGTTGGCGCCTCGGCCGTGACCGATCCGTTCGCCGCCACTGTTGCGCTACTGGGGCACGAACCCTCGCTGCTCATCATCGACAACTGCGAACACGTCATCGAGGCCGCCGCCGACACGATCGATGCCCTCCTGTCACGCACCCGCCACGTGTCGGTCATCGCAACGAGCCGCGAACCGCTCCGCATCGACGGGGAGCACGTCGTCGAGGTGCGACCGCTCGAACCCAACACCTCTGGTGCGGCCCTGTTCCTCGACCGAGCAGCTGCCGCAGGTCTCGACACCACCACCATCGATCATCGGGACGTCGAGTTGGTGTGCCGTCGACTCGACGGGCTGCCGTTGGCCATCGAACTCGCCGCCGCGCGGACCGCCGGTCTCGGCATGTCCGCGATCATCCAGGCGCTCGACAGCCGCATGGCGGTGTTGAACGGTGGTCGGCGACGTTCTGCCGACCGGCATGCGACGATGAGCAGCACGATCGATTGGTCCTACCGGCTACTGGTGCCCGACGAGCAACGCTTGTTCCGCTGGATGTCGGTGTTCTCGAACGGCTTCGAACTCGACGCCTTGTTGCACGTGGCGAGACGAATCTCCGCCAACGAGGAATCGGCGATCGGGTACATCGATTCGTTGGTGAGCAAGTCGATGATCTCGCCCGACACTGACCCGGCGTGCCTCCGCTATCGGATGCTGGAGACGATGCGGGCGTTCGGACTCGAGCAACTCGAGGCCAACGATGACAAGCACGCAGCCCAGGAGGCGCACGCCGAGTGGGTCACGACGCTGACAGACCTGCCCGTCGAGGATCCCTGCAGCGCGGCGGTCGAGCGCAACACCATCCGGATGGAACGTGAGGCCGAGAACTGGCGCGACGCGATGATCTTCGCCGCAAGCGCGAAGTCCGTCGAACTCGCACGACAGCTGTGCGGTCCGCCCGCTGCGTTCTTTCTGTTGGGACGCCACGATCTGGCCGACCTCGTGCGACCGTTGCTGGATGTCTGCCACGACAACCCGAAGGCGAAGCGGTCGGTATTGTGCGCACTCGCGGTGTCCGGGGCCCATGCGTCAAACCCTGCGCAGCTCGCGGCGTGGACCGAGGAGGTCGCGCGTTTGGATGCAGTCGAGCCGACCGGTCTCGGTCAACTCATGCGCTGGCTGGCGCTCGCATGGCGCGGCGACTTCACCTCGGCTGTCGAACTGTGCGTCGAGGCGGCTCTGGATCCTCGATTGGCCCGGTCGACGCGCGACATGTTCGTCGGGATCGCAACGCTCGACCACTTCAGCCTCACCGACGCTGGGTCGGATCCGCACGGACTCGTCGCCCTCGCGCTCGAGGTTGCCGACCGATCGGATGTCGGGCTTCATCGGGTCTCATGCCTGCTGGGCGCCGCCTGGAGCTTCGCCGTTTCCGACCCCGAGCAAGCGTTGGGCCTGATTGGTCGCGCACTCGATGACATCCCCAACGTCCCGGCGTTGACGCGGCTCACCCTGCCCGGCAGCGCCTCGCGACTGCTGGCCAGTCTCGACCCCCGAGTGGCGGCACGCGGCCTGCTGACTCAGCTCGATGCGATGCCGGCCCGCCGCTCGTTCGCGGATCTCATCCCCGTGTTCTATGCCAGTTCGCTGCTGCAGCGTGTCGAGCATCCCAATGCGCAGGCTGCGCTCGCGACGATCCGCGTGTCGCCGAACGCGCCCTACCTCTCGATGATGGACTTCGTCGATCTCGCTCGGCGGGCAGCCACCACCGCCACGCCGATCTCGATCAGCCAACTGGAAGCTCTCGTCCGCCACGGCCTCGACGACCTCTCCAGCGGCCGCTGGGCGTCCCCTCATGAACTCCACACGCTTCGGCAATAGCCAGCGTGGCATTGCGGCGCCGAGCCGTAGGCGACAGACATCGATCGCCCGCGTCAATCTGAATCGCCCCGGGTTCGGTAGAGGCTTTCGGTGAGCACCCAGACCGGACGATCGGCATGGGTGCCGATGATCTGTCTGCCGATGGGCGCGCTCGACGGGGTGGCTCCAGCATCGGTTTAGTGTGGGTGGCATGTCGTTGCCTTCTGCTTCCGACGTGCTCAAGGTTCAGTTGCGGCATACATGGCTCGATGCGCGCCGAGTGCTGGAGGGCGTCACGGAGGACGATTATCTCTGGGAACCGGTGTCCCCGTGTTGGTCGATTCGAAGGCGCGAGTCGTCCGTCCGGGGCTGGGGATCCGGCGAATTCGTGTGTGAGGACGCATGGCCGCCGCCCCACCCGCTGCCGACGACGACAATCGCGTGGCGTGTCATTCACCTCGCTGCCTGGACCGATATCTACCGGCAGTTTGCCTTCGGCG
The DNA here is from genome assembly GCA_035633295.1 of Ilumatobacteraceae bacterium. GTDB lineage: Bacteria > Actinomycetota > Acidimicrobiia > Acidimicrobiales > Ilumatobacteraceae > Sva-07. The sequence continues at coordinate 9,235 of DASQFE010000468.1, forward strand.
GTATCCGACCTCAACGATTTGGACGTGCCTGGTGACTTCAGCGCTGGGCTTGCGTGGCTGTACGGTGCGCAGGACGATTTCATCGACGCAGTCGACGCGCTGAGCAGCGAGGCGGCGTTCGAGCTACGGCCCGCCCACTGGGGCGAGTCGGTGCCGGTCGTGCGCCTCGTCACCATGATGTTGACCGAGCATGTTCATCACATCGCCGAGATCGGCGTGCTGCGTGACCTTCGCCGCGGGCACGCACGAAGCCAGCCGCCGCCACCACCCATTGCGGATCCGAGCTGGTGGTCGGGGACGCAATCGGTAGGCACGTAACTTGCCGATCTGCGTTTCCGCTCTCCGGACGAAGTTGCGTCTCGTCGCGTGATTTCCGGGCACTCGGCTTGGGCCGTTCTGTGCGCTCGGCCTCGATGATCAGCGGGGATTATGCCTGCTCGA
>DASQFE010000469.1:0-3771 GCA_035633295.1 Ilumatobacteraceae bacterium
GAGCTCCGGCTCCCGGTGTCGCACTCGGTCGACGACGTGCTCGCAGCGGTGTCGGACGGGGGCGCCGAACTCGGAGTCGTGGTCGCCTTCGGCCAGATCATCAAGCCGCATGTACTCGACGTGATTCCGATGGTCAACATCCACTTCTCGCTGCTGCCGCGCTGGCGTGGTGCTGCACCGGTCGAACGGGCCCTCCTGGCCGGCGACGACGTGACCGGCGTGTGCCTGATGGCCGTGGAGGAGGGCCTCGATACCGGCGGCGTGTACGCCCGCCGCGAGGTGGCGATCGGAGCGGCGACCACGGCGGCCGAACTCCGCGCGGAGCTCGTGGAGGTCGGCACGAGGCTCGTGGTCGACACGCTGGCACAGCCACTCGACCGTTGGATCGATCGGCCCGAGCCGCAGGTCGGCGAGGTCACCCATGCCGCGAAGTTCACCGCGTCCGACTTCGAGATCGATTGGTCGAAGCCGACCGAAGAGATCCACCGACTCGTTCGAGTCGGCGGCGCCTGGACCACGTTTCGAGACAAGCGTCTGAAGATCAACGCTGCCCGGCTCGAGGATGGCGTAGTCGTCCCGACGATCGTGCAACCCGAAGGGAAGGCCGCAATGAGCTTCGAATCCTGGCGCCTCGGAGCCCGTCCGACAGCCGACGAACTGTTCGGCTCTGTATGACGACGAAACTGCACACCGATCGATCGGGTCCCGGCGGCGAACGCACGGCTCGACGCGTCGCCCTCGACGCGCTCCGGCGGATCGAGTCGGATGGCGCCTACGCGAATCTCGTGCTCGGGCCGATGCTGGCCACGTCGGGCCTGACCGACATGGATCGTCGGTTCGTCACCGAACTCGTCTACGGCACCACGCGGATGCGTCGGGCGTGCGACTCGGTGATCGATCGATTCATCACGTCGCCGCCCGACGATGCCACCCGGTCGGTGCTGCGCCTCGGTGCGTACCAGCTCGTGTTCGCCGGCGTGCCACCACATGCTGCAGTCGGCGAAACGGTTGGCCTGGCACCGAAGCGGACCCGAGGATTTGTCAATGCCGTGCTCCGCAAGGTGTCGCGGCTGTCGATTGGCGAGATGTCGTGGCCGTCAGACGGGGCGCGCCTCAGCTATCCCGACTGGATGGTCGAGCTGTTTCGCGCCGAGTTGGGCAACGCCGACGCGACGCTGGCGCTGGAACGAATGAACGAGCCGCCTCCGGTGACTGCCCGCGACGACGGCTACGTACAGGACGAGTCGTCGCAGTGGGTTGCAGCTGCGGTCGAGGTGGAGTTCGGTGCACGCGTCCTCGATCTGTGCGCGGCACCCGGAGGTAAGGCCACAGCGATCGCTGCCGCCGGCGCCCGAGTGATTGCGGCCGACCAGCGGCTCGGGCGGGCCCGGCTCGTTCAGGAGAACGCAACAAGGCTCGACCTCGACCTGCCGGTCGTCGCCGCCGACGGTGGGGCGTCGCCGTTTCGGCCCGGATCGTTCGACGCGGTACTGCTCGACGCCCCCTGCTCCGGACTCGGCGCGCTCCGTCGTCGGGCCGACGCCCGCTGGCGGATCCAGCCGAACGACATCACCGAGCTGGCCGAGCTGCAGGCGCAACTGCTCGAGTCGGCCGCTGAACTCGTTGCGCCGGGCGGTCAGCTCGTCTACAGCGTGTGCACCATCACGGCGGCCGAGTCGGTCGACCACTTCACCCCCGCCGGCTTCGAGGTCGACTCGACGCCGCCATCGATCGGCACCTGGCGACCGTTCGAGCAGGGATGGCGGGTTCTCCCACACGACGCCAACACCGACGCCATGGTGCTCATTCGGTACCGTCGAGTCTCGTGACCGACATGCCCCAGGCAAAGGTGCTCACCGTCAGCGATGGCGTGGTGCACGGCACGCGTGATGATCTCAGCGGCCGAGCGCTGGTGGACCATCTGACGGCCAACGGCTTCGAGGTGGTCGATCATCGGGTGACCGCCGACGGCGCTGATCTGGTGGCCGCCGCACTCTCCGAGTTGGCGGACGGATTCTCCGGCCTCGTCGTGTCGACGGGAGGCACGGGCTTCGCCCCACGTGACCAGACTCCCGAGGGAACCAGGGCGGTCATCGAACGTGACGCACCCGGACTCGCCGAAGCGATGCGACTGTGCAATCCGCTCGGGCGACTCTCACGAGGTGTCGCCGGCATTCGGGGTAACGCCATCATTGTGAACACTCCGGGCAGTACCAAGGGCTGCGTCGAGCAGATCGACGCGATCATCGACGTGCTCCCGCACGCCCTTCGTCTCCTCCACGACACCGAAACCACCCACTGAAGCTCCCCGTCGATGGTTAGCCTCGGCGGTCATGCTGCGACTCGTCCTTCCGAAAGGCTCGCTGGAGAAGGCGACACTGGAGCTGTTCGAAGCAGCCGATCTGCCGGTCGTGAGATCGTCGACGGTCGACTACCAGGCCACCATCGACGACCCGCGCATCGAGTCGGTGCGCATCCTGCGGCCGCAGGAGATCCCGATGTACGTCGCCGAAGGGCTGTTCGACATCGGTATCACCGGGCGCGACTGGGTCGAGGAGACCGCCAGCGTGGTCGAGACCCTTGGTGAGCTGAAGTACTCCAAGGCGACCAGCAACCCGATCAAGCTGGTGGTTGCGGTTGCCGGCGACAACCCGGCCGGCTCGGTCGACGATCTCCCCAACGGTGTACGTGTCCAGTCGGAGTATCCCGAGCTGACGAAACGGTTCTTCGCCGACCATGGCATCGAGGCCGACGTGCGACTGTCGTACGGAGCGACCGAGGCCAAGATCCCCGACATCGCCGACTGCGTGGTCGAGATCACCGAAACCGGACGTGCATTGCGCGCTGCGGGCCTCAAGGTGATCGACACGATCCTGCTCAGCTACACCGAGGTCGTCGCCAACCCGCAGAGCGCGAGCGATCCCGACAAGCGCAAGGCGATGGACCAGATCATGACGTTGCTCAACGGCGTGCTCGACGCCCGTGGTCGGGTACTCCTGAAGCTCAACGTGAGCGAGGAACGTCGGGACGACGTTCTCGCCGTGTTGCCATCGATGAAGTCACCCACGATGTCGCCGCTCGCCGGAGGGGGATATGCAGTCGAATCGGTGGTCGAGAAGAAGCTGATCAACCTCATCATCCCGGCCCTGATCGACGCTGGCGCCACCGACCTCGTCGAGATGGCGATCGCGAAGATCGTGCCGTGACCGAGCTCGTGCGCGGTGCTGGCCGTCGAGGCGTGGTCAATGCGTTCGACGAGCAGTCGGGCCTCGGGACCATCGACGGCGTCGACGGCAGCACATACGCATTTCACTGCATCGAGATCGCCGACGGTTCCCGATCGATTGCTGTCGGCGCCGACGTGAATTTCGACCTGCTGGCCAAGCTCGGTCGATGGGAAGCCGCCAACATCGGGTCGTGAGCAACGACCGAGATCGCGAACGCCAGATCATCGACGTGCTGATGGCGCTCCGGGAGGGCGAGGTGACCACCTACGGCGACGTGGCCGAGGTTGCCGGCCATCCGAAGCAGGCTCGACTGGTCGGCCACATCCTCGCGACCACAAACGCCGACGTTCCGTGGTGGCGGGTCGTCAACGCCGCCGGTCGTCTCGTGGCCGGTGATCCGGTACTGCAGTCGCAGTTGCTGCGAGACGAGGGGGTCGTGATCACCGACGGGCGTGTGATTGAGGCCCGGATCGGTCGATTCAGCCGTTCGGTGTCTCGGTCGGCGCCTCGTTCGCGTCGATCTGACCCTTGATTTGAACGAATG
>DASQFE010000470.1:0-4612 GCA_035633295.1 Ilumatobacteraceae bacterium
ACGTAGTCGACGACCACGGTGTCGCCGGCCTGGGCCTCAGGACCCGTTCCCTCCTCGAGCACCGTGACCACGAGCTCTGTTGGGATCTCGTCGGGGATCTCCACCTCGGGCTTGTCGGGATTGGTCGCCGGCGCGGCTGGCGTGCTCGCATCGGTGACAGGTTCGCTTGACTCGGGAACGGGTTCGATCGTGTCGGCCGACTCGACGGTGCTGCCGTCGGTGGCCGAATCGCCGTCGCTTCCGCACGCAGCGAGCAGCAAGATGGAGATCAGTAGTACGGGGAGTGTTCGGCGCATCGCAGCGACGCTACTTGCGAACCACGTCACCCCCACGTCAGCCAGATGAACCCTTACCCAACTCCGAAATTCGGAGCGAACGTTGCGCTCAGCGCACCAGCGGCTCCGAATTTCGGGAATTGAGGGCGCGCTGGGAATGGTCAGGCGTCAGGGGTGGGGGTGGGTGGCGAGCCAGGTGGCTTCGGCGCGGCCGAGGTCAGTGGAGGGATCGCCGTCGACGAACGGCCACAGCTCGGCGGCGATGCGCCGATAGTTGCCCGTTGCGCCGAGTTCGCCGAGCAGCGCGTACAGCCCGAGATTGATCCGCTGGATGAAGACGAACGCCCGCGGCACCGTTGCGTACTGGCTGATGGGGCCCGTGCGATCGAAGGTGTGCCGGACGATCGAGTTCGCGTAGTCGCGTGTCCAGGTCATCTCGGAGTCGGTTCGCACGGTGTCGTAGAAGTGTGAGAAGTACTCGCCGACCTCCTCGGTCGACACCGGCGCTCCGGGTTGCAACATCCCGGCCCCCTCGAGGATCGCACGGAACTCGACGTGGTCGTGATCGACGGCGGCCGCCTTCACCATCGACCCGAACGTCGACAACTCCTGCGCGGTGAAGTGCTTGACGAGGCCGAAGTCGAGGAACGTGACCGTGCCGTCGTCGTGGAACAGATAGTTGCCGGGATGTGGATCGCCATTGAACGCGCCCATCCGATACAGGCTGCGGAACACGAACCGGAAGATGACCTCGCCGGCACGGTCGCGAACGGCCTGGTCGCGCTGCATCAGTTCCGCCCAGGTGAACCCCTCGACCAGTTCGGTGGTCAGTACGCAACGCGTCGAGAGCTCGGGCACTACCTCGGGGATCTTGATGAACGGATGGTCGCGGTAGTACTCGGCGAAGCGCTGCTGGTTCCGAGCTTCGAGTTCGTAGTCGGTCTCCTCGGCGATGCGCAGCTTGATCTCATCGACCATCTCCGCCGGGTCGAGCCCGCCGAACCCCTGGCGGAGCACGGCGCCGAGCAGGTCCGCGTTGCGGAGGTCGGACACGATCGCCTCGGCGACACCGGGGTACTGGACCTTGACGGCTACGGCGCGCTCCACACCGGCCGTGTCACGGATCAAGGCCCGATGCACCTGGCCGATCGACGCTGCCGCAATCGGATCGGGATCGAACTCGACGAACAGCTCGTCGATCGGGCGGCCGAGCTCACGCTCGATCGTCGCGATCGACAGCTCGATCGACATCGGCGGCGCGTTCGACTGCAACTGCGACAGTGCGAGGCGTAGTGGCTCAGGCAGTCCGTCATCGAGATAGCTGGCCATCTGGCCGAGCTTCATCAACGCGCCCTTCATCTGGCCGAGTTCGTCGGCGACCTGTTGCGCCGAACGCAACTCGCGGTGGCGATCCAACTCCTCGCGACGCTCGGCCGACGCGAACGTCTTGCGGGCCGCCGTGGTGGCGTAAGTGGTACCGACCCTGGCGCCCAGTCGCGCCAAGCGCGTAGTGCGACGGAGGCGCGACCGATGAACGGCGTGGCCGCCACTGCTCCGTCGGCGAGCAACGAGCGCCGCCAGAGCGCCGACCGAACCGGCGACGCCGATGGCCAGGATCCATCGGCGACGTGCCGACTGGATCACGAGCGCCGCTCGACCGATTCGATCGCCCTGATCACCGACGGCACGAAACGATCGGCGTTGGCGACCGCCGCATCGTGCATGCCGTCGACACGGAACGCCTCGGCGTCGGGGATCAGTTCGAACAACTTCACCTGCCGTCGCAGCGGGATCACCTGGTCGCGCATCGTCAGCACGTTCGACACCGGAACGTCGATGTCGGCCAGCCAGTCGGTCGATGAGAACTTGCCGAGCGCACTTCCGGCCTCGAGCACCATCCGCCAGTCGTGGGTGGCCGTCTGCTGAATGGCCCACGGCTCCCATTGCATCGTCTTGCGCTGCAGGTAGAGCTGTTCGGTCAGCCAGACCTTGGCTCCCTCAGGGGCGACGCGGGCCATCGCTGCGAGGCCGGTCAGGCCGAGCAGCATCCTGCGTTCGTTGCGACGCGCCGCGAAGTATGGAGCGGTCGCACACAGCACGAGCCCTGTGACCCGTTCGGGGTGGCGCTTCCACACGAGCTGGGCGATCGGGCCGCCCATCGAGTAGCCGACCGGGATGAATGTGTCGACACCCAACGCTGCGGCCACGTCGGCGACGTCGTCGGCGCAGTCCTCCAGTCGGAACGGCTGCTTGGTGCGTACCCCGGTACCGTGCCCGCGATGGTCGAACGCGATGACGCGGAAGTGTTCGCCGAGCGCGTCGTAGCTCTTGAACCAATTGAGGTCGGCCGTCGCCGTCCAACCGTGCAGCAGGGCAATGACGGGGGCCTCCGGCCGTCCGCCGAAGTCACGAACGATGATCGTGCCGCGGTCGCCGAGGTCGACGAACCGACCCGCGGGCAGTTTGGGTGTCAGGATGTCCTGACTCACCGTGTCGACCTCAGGCTTGCTCGACACGCAGCACCGTCAAGGTGAGCGCACCGTTGGGTGCTTCGTAGGTGATGGTCGCACCAGCCTCGGCGCCGTCGAGGACCTTGCCGAGCGGTGACGTACGGCTGATCACGTCGGCGCCGTCGACCTGCTCTTCCATGTTGCCGATGAGGTATCGCTCGGCGTCGCTCTCGGAGTCGCCTTCGTACACCACGGTGTAGATCTTCGAACTCTCGACGATCTGCGCGTTCTCCAAGAGGTGCTCGAGCTGACGGATACGGCCCTCCATGTGGCCCTGCTCGTCCTTGGCGGCGTGATATCCGGCGTTCTCCTTGAGGTCGCCTTCTTCACGAGCGCGCTCGATCTTGTTGGCGACCTCGATCCTGCCGCGCGTGGTCAGATCGTCGAATTCGGCCTTGAGGCGATCGTACGCGGCGGGGGACAACTGGACTTCGGTCATGCAGCTCGCAGGATATCGGCAGGCTCGTGTGCCTCGCCTGACCCGCCCGGTGATCCGAACCTGTTGCCGCCGTAGGATCGCCGCCCATGACGTACAACATCGCAGTGATCGGCGGCGACGGCATCGGCCCTGAAGTGACCGCCGAGGCCATCAAAGTGGTTCGAGCAGCAGGGGTCGACATCCGGACGACCGACTTCGATCTTGGCGGGTCGCGTTATCTGCGCGACGGCGAGATCCTCTCCGACGAGGTGCTCGACGAGCTCCGCACGTTCGACAGCATCCTGCTGGGCGCCGTCGGAACACCGGAGGTTCCGCCGGGGGTGATCGAGCGTGGCCTGCTCCTGAAGATGCGCTTCGATCTCGACTTGTACATCAACCAACGGCCATTCGTCGGCACTGCGCCGGGTGCCGACACAGCCCACGACTTCGTGGTGATTCGTGAGAACACCGAGGGCCCGTACGTCGGCGAAGGTGGCGTGCTGCGTCGGGGCACGCCGCTCGAGGTGGCGACTCAGGGGTCTGTGAACACACGCCATGGCGTCGAGCGCTGCGTTCGCTATGCGTTCGAATTGGCGGCGAGTCGTCCTCGCAAGCACCTCACACTCGTCCACAAGACCAACGTGCTCACGTTCTCGGGCAGCCTGTGGGAGCGCACGTTCAGCGAGGTTGCTGCCGAGTACCCCGACATCACCACGGCCTACAACCACGTTGATGCCGCCTGTATCTACTTCGTGCAGGATCCGGGCCGCTACGACGTGATCGTCACCGACAACCTGTTCGGCGACATCCTCACCGACCTCGGTGGCGCCGTGTCGGGCGGCATCGGCCTCGCCTCGTCGGCCAACCTCAATCCGGCTCGTACGGGCCCGTCGATGTTCGAGCCGGTGCACGGTTCGGCGCCCGACATTGTCGGCACTGCAACGGCCAACCCCATTGCGGCCATCCTCAGCGCAGCGCTGATGCTCGACTTCCTCGGCGAGGGTGCCGCAGCCGATCGGATCCGCGCCGCGTGCGCTGATCCTGTCACCGGCAGCACCACCGACATCGGTGACGCCATCGCAGCTCTCGTGGGAAACTGACCGCATGCCCATCACACCGACCTCGAAGATCTGGATGAACGGCGAGCTCGTCGACTGGGACAAGGCCCAGGTTCACGTGCTCACCCACACGCTGCACTACGGCACCGGCGTGTTCGAGGGCATCCGGGCCTACGAGACCAATGACGGTCCGGCCGTGTTCCGTCTGACCGATCACATCGAGCGCCTGTTCAGCTCGGCGCAGATCATGGGCATGGAGATTCCGTACACGGTCGACGAGCTGGTCACCGCGACCAAGCAGACGGTGGCATCGACCGGGCTCGACTCCTGCTACATACGGCCCATCGCCTA
>DASQFE010000471.1:0-3857 GCA_035633295.1 Ilumatobacteraceae bacterium
AGGGCGCTCACGAGGGGTGGCTTGTGCTGCGGGGTCCGGTCAGTTGCACAGGCTCGGCGCCTCCGGGCTTCAACTGGCGCAGTTGACGCAGGTCGGCGTAGCTGGAAGTGCGTCCAGGCGCTCGACTGCGATCTCGAGACCGCAGTTCGTGCAGGTTCCATACAGCCCGTCATTGAGGCGCTGCTTCGCAGCTTCGATGTCGGCGAGCATCGTGTTCGCCTCCTGGAGGAGTGCTGCGATCTGCTGGCGCTCCCAGGCGATCGTGTGGCCTTCGGGATCGTGTTCGTCATCGGTGGCGACGTCGCTCGTGGCTTCTACGATGCCTTCGAAGCTGCTCTCGAGACTCGCCGCGCGCCGCATCGTCATCGTGCGCAGTTCGTTCAGTCGTGCGTGGCAGTCGTCGGATTCGGTGCGCAAAGTCATCGGGTCACAAAGGTCTACTTGGCGCATCACCGGGCGCCTCACAGCGGACCCGCGCTGCGACCACGGATCGTTTCAGCGCCGCTCAGTATCCAGACGTCTGGACCGACTCATCCAGCCATCGAGGCGTTCATGTCGACGAATGCGCCCTGGGCGGCGAGGTGTCGTGTCGGACGGTGTCAGTGACCGCTGAACCACTCATGGCCCGGAGGCAGGACAAGGAACCCGCCACGATGCCACATCAGTTCGTGGGCGCAGCGATCGAGGATCGGAGTTCGATAGAGCAGCCGGATCCATCGTCACGGGTGACGAGTTGTCGCGTCAGTCTCGGTGGCCACGCGGACCGACCGTCTCGTTCAGATCCTGCTGTCGGCGCCGAAGGAACGATCGTTCCGATTCGTTGGTGCTGCACTCGAGAGCGCGATCCAGTGCGGCGGCTGCGTCGTCGAGACGATCGACTCGGGCCAACACGTCTGCTCGGGCAGTGTGGAAGTACACGTAGCCGTTGACGTCGCCGGTGAGGTCGTCCGCTTGGGGAATCGCGTCGAGTGCGGCGAGCGCAGTGGCGGGTCCGTGTACGTGGTCGACGGCGATCGCCCGGTTCAGAGCGACGAGCGCGCTGGGCTGGCGCTGCAGGAGCACGTCGTAGAGGCGAAGGACCGCTGGCCAGTCGGTGGCCACGAAGGTGGGCGCAGTGGCGTGCAATGCCGCGATTGCCGCTTGGAACTGAAAGGGTCCACCGCGGTGGAACGAGTGTGCTCTCGCTAGTTCGGCGAGACCGCGAGCGATCATGGGCTGGTCCCACAGAGACCGGTCCTGGTCGGCGAGCAGGATCGGGCTGCCATGGCCGTCGAGACGGCTGGATCGTCGGGCATCGGTCAGCAGCAGCAGCGCATGGAGTCCTGCGACTTCCGGATCGGTCGGCACGAGCGTGCTCAGCAGCTCCGCGAGCCAGATGGCCTCCTCGCAGAGATCTCCTCGGATGAGCGCCGTGTCCGTCGCGCTGGCGTGGCCCTCGGTGAAGATCGACGAGATCACCTCGCACACGGCACCGACGCGCTCGGCGAGCGTGTCCAGATTTGGTGGATCGAAGGGAATTCGTGCGGCCCTGACCTTCGACTTGGCGCGGGTGAGTCGACGCGTCATCGTCTCCTCCGACACCAGAAAGGCGCGGGCGATCTGTGGCGTCGAGAGCCCGGCCACGATCCGTAAAGTCAACGCGACCTGCGCCTCCGGGGCGAGCGCGGGGTGGCAGCATCCCACCAGGAGCGCGAGCTGATCATCGAGCGCCTTCTCACCGCTTAGGTCGGAGTGAGCCGACTCCGCGCTGTCGGAGCTGACGGTTGCGACATCGGCGGCCAACACTGGGAGACGATCCTCGAATCGCCGCATTCTACGGATCTGATCGATGGCCTTGCGTCGACCGGTGGTGACCAACCAGGCACCCGGTCGATCAGGGACCCCATCGGTGGGCCATCGTATCGACGCTTCGATGAAGGCGTCTTGTGCTGCGTCTTCTGCGATGGTGAGGTCGCCGACGTCGCGCATGAGGGTGGCCACCAGCCGTGGCCACTCAGTGCGGAAGACGTCGGCGACACTCATCAGATCTGTCAGCAGACCGAGCCGGTGGCCCTCGTTCAGCCGTCGAATTCCATGACCGGTCGAACTTCGATCGTGCCAAAGTGGGAGTTCGGGATCCTGGCGGCCCAGTCGAGTGCTTCGTCGAGGTTGGCGACGTCGATCACGTAGTAGCCGCCGATCACTTCCTTGGACTCGATGAACGGCCCGTCGGTCACGATGCGCTTGCCATCGCGAACTTGGACGGTACTTGCGGTGTCGGCGCCCTGCAGCGCTTCGCCGGCAACCATGGCGCCCGCCTCCGCGAGCGCCTGGCTGTAGGCAGCCCATTCGTCCATGTAGGGGCCGAACGCTTCGCTGTCGGGGGCTGGTTCGTCGACGGGGTTGCTTGTGAGGAGGAGCATGTACTTCATGTCGTTACGTCCTTCGTGTCGGTGATCATTGTTGATTGTCACAGACACGACGAACGGCGGAATGAGATCCGGACACACACGACGGGATTCTGGGCGCCGAAGTGTGCGCCCTGCTTCGACCCGGCGCGCCGAACCTCCGGCGCTCGCGATCGCACTGCGGGCCCCGCGCTCGAAGGCAAACAAACCGCCACCCGCCGAGCGGACAGGCGGACGCGATCACGCGTCGGCGCCGCTTGTTGCTCCTCACCGGTGAACTCGGGTCAGACTGGTCGGGTCCTCATCATCGGGGGCGACGCCGGGAGCCGGGGTCGTCGGGAGCGCTTCGATCGTGGCGTCCGAGTTCCACCCGCACGTCAGTCGTGCAACTCCAGGCGCAGCGCGACCGCACACCGCAGCTCGAACCGCCCACGGCCGGTGCGCTCGAGACGCAGCAGAGCCTGACGTTCGTCGAGGCGGCGCTTGAGCATGACCAGCCGGGTGTCGAGGTTGTCGCGGAAGCCGGGCAACTCCAACGACTTGTCGAGGCGCAGTTCCTTGTTGGTGAACTCGGTCTGACCGGTCTGCTCGTGCCGCTGGACGAGCGACCAGAGGATGCGGCCGGCCACGCCGCGGATGAGGTAATCGCCGTCGAGGAACACGCTGCCGTCCTCGGCAAAGAAGCGGACGTGCACCTCGTCGTCCGGGCACTCCTCCGGTGCAGGTGCAGCCCCCGGGGCGTGTCGATCCGTCGACAGCGAGGCGTCCGCATTCTCCGTCGCCGTCCGGTCGATGTCGATCATCTGAGCGATGAGCGTGGCGACGACGGTGAGCACTGCCTCGTCGTCCTCGTCGAACGCGACGGTCAGCGGGCTATCGACAACGAGCACGCCGACGAGCTCACCGCGCACCATCGCGGGCACGGCGATGCGGCTCTGCGTGTCCGCGAGTTCGGGCAGCGGGACGTCGCGCTCGGGTCCGACGTCGCCCTCGAGCTCGAACGAACGTCGCACGGACCGGGCGTACTTCTGCATCTGGCGCAGGTGGCCCACGCGCACAGGTTCGCACCTGGCCGCAGCTGCACCGGCGACACCGTCGCCGACCGCTTCCTCGGAACCGACACCCTCGGCGGGGTAACCGTTGCTGGCAATCGTGAACAGGCGCGCGCCCTCCTCGTCGAGCAGCATCACCGACGAGTGCCGGTAGCCGAGCAGTTCGTCGAGGCCGCAGAGCGCGACGGTCATCAGGGTCTCGAGGTCGGCGCACCGGCTCATCCGTCCTGCCAGGTCACCGGCGGCGGCGAGGAGCATGGCTCGGCCGTGCGACATACCCTCGTCGTGCGGGTCCAGGTCGATCACACGCTCGATCGACTCGATGCGGCAGATGTCCGCGGAACGAAGGCGGAACACATCCTTCATCCCGGTGAGCGCGGCGACCTTGTCGACGTCGTCTCGCAGCCGCTCGAACACC
>DASQFE010000472.1:0-3277 GCA_035633295.1 Ilumatobacteraceae bacterium
CTGCATGCCTGGTGGGGCCTGACCGACGTCGTGACCGGTGTCTGCGATGATCTCGCCGAGCTGGGCTACGTCGCCGTCGCCCCCGACCTCTACGCCGGCGACCTTGCGGCAACACCCGCGGAGGCCGCCGCGTTGCGGGCACGGAAGCGGTCGACACCGATGTGGCGGCAGATCGTTCGGACGGTTGATCAGACGCGCGCCACACACGGAGCCATGGCAGTCGGCCAGATCGGGTTCTCGATGGGCGGCCACTGGGCGCTGTGGTTGGCCAAGCAGTCGCGACCGGAGATCCCACCGATCTCGGCCACCACGGTGTTCTACGCAACCAGAGCAGGTGACTTCTCGACCAGCGGGTCAGCGTTCCAGTTCCATCTCGCCGAGACCGACCCGTTCGTCAGCGACAACTCGATCGTCCGGCAGGAGCATCAGCTGCGAACTGCTGGCCTCGACGTCGAGTTCCACCGCTACCCGGGCACCGGCCACTGGTTCTTCGAGTGGGACCGACCCGACGCCTTCGATCCGCAAGCGGCCCGCCTCGCCTGGGAACGCACCGTCGGGTTCCTCGATCGGCACCTCCCGTGAGAGCGAGAGCCGCGGCGACGCCGGTATGCCGGGAACCGGGGAGCGGCGCACGGCGTCGAACACGTATGAGACGCCGGATCTCGTCGCCCGGGATGGTTGCCATGATCGGGCTGTTGGCTGCACTGACCGGGTGTAGTTCCGGCAGCGATCGACCAGCAACATCCGATGCGGGAGGTCCCATCACCGTGGAGCAACTCCTCGCACGATCGTCCGACACGCCCATCGCGGTGCAGGGCCTGCTCCACGTCGATCAGGGTGCCACCCGCCTGTGCGCGGCGATCATGGAGAGCTACCCGCCGCAGTGCGGAGCACCATCGGTCGAGCTGGTCGGGCTCGATCTCGCCGCAGTGGAGGGCACGACGACCGCCGACGGGGTCAGCTGGAAAGAAGGTGCCGTGCTGAACCTCGAGCGAGCAGCGGATGGACGGTTCACGGTCGTCGATGTCGACGCCGGGACCCGGGTGCAGATCGTCCTCGGGCTCTACTCGGGCGTACCCGACCCGGCGTGGACGCTCACGACCCAGCAGGCGAACGAGCTCTCCGCCGCGCTCGCCGCATTGACGAGGGTCAACGAACCCGCTCCGGCCGGCGGTCTCGGCTACCACGGATTCACCATCGCCACCCCCGACGGCACACTGCTCGCCTACGCCGGCAAGGTGCTGAGCGCCGATTCCGACCCTCCCTACGTCCTCGACGACCCCGACCGCACCATCGAGCGATTCCTCCTCGCCACCGCACGACCACACGTGACAGCCGAGGAACTCCGCGTCGTCGCCGACGCCCTCGACCACCAATGATGCTGGACCGAAACGACAACGACGCATGCCGGCGGCAGGAACCAGAAGGACCCTCCCGGCGTTCACATCGAAACGATCGACCAACGGCGAGAGCAGGGGTCGGGCAGTCTGGCGTCGTCGCGGCGGCGGAGGGTGGCCGAAGGCACCCCAAGCAGAGCAACGACGATCGGTCACCGCCGTCGGCACCGTCACCCCGCTTTGCGATCTCCACACTCGTCATCGGGCGCACCGTAGCGACAGGTCGGAAAGGACCTCCCAGCAAGTTCTGTCCAGCGCAGCAACCGGGACCATGCGGCGCCACAACAGGGCCGCACTGCAGCGCGAGGTCGCCTGTGAGGACCGGGTTACGGGGCGCACGTTATGCGTGATCGACGTTCGTGCAGCAGCGTGGCGGTTCTGCACTCGCCATGGTTGTGTCATCGACCAAATCCGCCGCCGACTCGAACGGTGCTCGTTCGGCTTCGGTCGAACCGAATGCGACGATCGGTGTATGGGCGGTGATCGCGCGAGCGCTAGTCGCTTGCTGTAATGAAGGAGCGGATCGTTTCGGCGCTTCGTGCGCCGACGTCGTCGTGGCTTGCGTTCGGAATTCGTTCGAACGTGACGTCCGCGTTGGAGAGTGCGGCAACGATCTCTTCGCTCATCTCGATCGGACAGACGGGGTCGAGTTCGCCGGCGAGGACGAGGACGGGGCACGTTGCTGCGGCGAGGCCCGGTGCGAGGTCCATGGTGTGCTGCTCTCCGGCTTGAAAGTGGGCCATGAGTTCGAGGTTCATGATCTGGCGTGCGAGCACGTCGGGGTCGTCGGGCTCGACGCTGTAGAGCGGTATGCAGTGTTCGAGGTACGGAAAGATCGCTTCGGGACCACGGGTCCAGAAGTCGCGGGCCGCGTCCGCCGCGGTTTCGCCAGCGAGCCGCCCGAACGCAGCGACGACAATCTCAATGTCGAACCGTGGTGACGTGCAACCCAGGACCACCTTGCTCGGGTGCTCGGGGTGTCGAGCGAGGTACCGCTGGGCGACGAAGCCGCCGAAGGACTCACCGATCACGATCGGTCGGTCGATGCCGAGTGCGTCGCAGAGGCGAACGATGTCATCGGCCCAGACGTCGAGGCGCCAGTCCGCCTCGGAGCCGTGGTCGCTGCGACCGTTGCCGCGGTGGTCGTAGTAGACAACCTGCGCCACGTCGGTGAAGTCGTAGGTCGTTCCGTGCTTGAAGGGTGAGTGATCGAGCCCCGGGCCGCCGTGGAGCAGCAGCACGGTGGGCCGCTCCACCATCGTCGGTCCACGCGGCACGAGCCCCTTGCCGTCGACATCGACATAGAGCCGCACGCCCCCGACATCAATCATCATGATGGCCTCCCGTGGCAATCGAACGATTGCGAACGGTAGCTTCGGCGGTCATCTCGTCGATCTCGCGCTGGAGACGGGTGATTCTGACATTCGACAACCGTAGGACTGCGGGCAACGCCGGCGACGACGCAACTCACCAATCAGCAATGCCAGGAACTCTCAAAACAGGCATGCACGTCGGCTGGCAAGACCGTGATTCGGGCCAAGGCGATACTCGCGTGCCGAGACGCCCCGCCGCACTCGGCTTCCGGCGAGAGTCGTTCAGGCCGGGCACGTTGAGGTGCCACACGTGACGCGATCACCGAAGATCGCCGGTTCGGCGTTCGGCCACCGGGATTACGCGATGTGCGACTTGGGCCGTTCTGTGCGGGTCAACGCTGCGAGAGAAGCGGGTTATCGCTCGTCGTTATTCAGGATGGAGCGGGTCGGCTCCAGTCCGTAGGTCGTGGGTCACCTGGCCAATGCTGGGCGGAGCCACATACGGAGAGGAGCCAACCCATGCCCAGTTTCGCGGATTTGGATGTTGTTGTCGGGATGGACGTGTCG
>DASQFE010000473.1:0-6616 GCA_035633295.1 Ilumatobacteraceae bacterium
CGCATGGTCGATCTCCCAACCCTCGGTTGCCCACCCCGCAACCTCTCCACCCTGAAATTCGGAGCCAACATTGCGCTGAGCGGCAAGTTGGCTCCGAATTTCGGGTTCATGGGCCTCGGCCTCGGCGGCGGGGAGCGCGCCGAGCGCTTCGACCGCCCACAACGACAATGGCTGGTGGAGTGCGAACTGGTCCTGCAGGTCGAAGTTCACGCGCACGCGGCGGCCGTACTCGTCGGGCTCGTCCGGGAACTCCAACATCTCCGCGTCGACCAGCGATCGGTAGATCGAGATCGCCCGACGGATGTGGGCCCGCTGACGCCGGCGCGGCTCGTGGTTGTCGATCAGCAGTTGCTTCACCGCCTGGCACCCGTCGACCTCGCTGCCGTCGGCTTCGCACACGACCGGGCGATCGAGCAGGTTCATCACCATCTGGTGGCTCACGTGGAAGTGTGACTTCAGCGCCTCGGGCTCGCCACCGACGAGCTTGTCGAACGTCTCCTGCGTCCAGTGTGCGTAGCCCCGATCCGGCTGCTTCTTCTTGACGACCTTCTTCTTGCCACTAGCCGCCGCCTTGTCGCCGAGGCGCTGGTTCTCGACCACGTGCTCGGGCGCCTGCACCCACACATCGCCGCGGTCGTCGAATCCTTTGCGGCCGGCGCGTCCGCTGATCTGGGCGAACTCACGATTCGACAGGATCCGCACCCCCGATCCGTCGTACTTGCAGAGCTGCGTGAACAACACGGACCGAATCGGCACGTTCACGCCGACCCCGAGCGTGTCGGTGCCGCAGATGATCTTCAGCAGGCCGTCTTGCGCGAGCTTCTCGACGAGCAGCCGATACTTGGGCAGAAGACCCGCGTGGTGCACGCCCACCCCGGCGGTGATGTAGCGACGGAGGTCTTTTCCGATTGGGGAGTCGAACCGGAAGCCGCCGAGCGCCTCTCTCACCTGCTCCTTCTCGTGCTTCGTCAGCGGGTCGAGCGCCAGATAGTTCTGCGCCGCGTCGGTCGCGTCCTTCTGAGTGAAGTGCACCAGGTAGATCGGTGCCTTTCCCGACTCGAGTAGTGACGTCACGCTGTTGTGCAGCGTCGTTGTGCGGTACTCGAACTCGAGTGGCACCGGCCGCTGCACCGACTTCACCACCGTGGTGTCGCGGCCCGTTCGCTCGGTGAGGTCGTTGCGGAAGAACTCGACGTTGCCGAGTGTCGCCGACATCAGCAGGAACTGCGTGTGCGGCAATTCGAGCAGCGGCACCTGCCACGCCCAGCCGCGCTGGGGGTCACCGTAGAAGTGGAACTCGTCGATCACGGCCACGTCGACCGGGGCGTCGCGTCCGTCGCGAAGTGCCCAGTTGGCGAGGATTTCCTGCGTACAACAGATGATCGGCGCCTCGGGGTTCACTGCGGCATCTCCAGTGACCATCCCCACCTGATCCGACCCGAATTCGCGACACAGCGCGAAGAACTTCTCGCTCACCAACGCCTTGATCGGAGCGGTGTACACGCTCCGCTTGCCCGCGGCCAACGCGGCGAAGTGAGCTGCAGCGGCGACGAGTGACTTGCCCGATCCCGTCGGAGTGTTGAGGATCACGTGGTTGCCGAGCACCACCTCGAAGATCGCCTCCTCCTGGGCGGGGTACATCTCCAACCCGATCTCGGTCACGTAGTCGGTGAAGCCGGTGAGGATCGCGTCCCCGTCGATGGAGCCGTCCGCCTGCCTCGCCCCCGGCCCGGGAAGATGGCGGATCAGCGGTGGCACTGCAGTGGGGGGCGATGACATCTCCGTCGCAACGGTAGCCGGGACCCGCCTCTACGCTCGTTGCGTGGCCGTCCATGACATCGAATCCGTTGAAGTGGATCGTACATCGCACGTCGAGGTGCTCTTCGAGGACGGGGTCCGCGCTCGCTTCGAGCTCGCCCCGCTCCGCCAAGCGTGCCCGTGCGCCGACTGCAACGCGAAGCGCACTCGTGATCAGCCCGTCGCCCCGTGGATCGACAAGGGCCAACCGATCACGATCACCGACGCCGAGCTCTCCGGCGCATGGGGGCTGAGCATCGACTGGAGCGACGGCCACTCCACCGGTATCTACGCATGGGAGAAGCTGCGGGAATGGGTCGATGCCGGCCGCGTGGGCACAGTCGACGGCTGAGCACAGCGGAGCGCCTCGTCAGGCAACGTTGATGTGCTCGCCGATGAGGCGAGCCGCAGCTGCAACACCGGAACTGCCGATGGGTGCGCCGATGGCGTTCAGCGCCGCCTCGATCGTGCCGAGGGTGCCGAGCAGCATCGGAGGGTTGAGGTGCCCCATGTGGCCGATCCGAAAGCGCGGCGCATCGGCCGCACCGATCCCGAGCCCCAGTGTCAACCCCATGTCGTGCTCGCAGATCCGTCGCAGTTCGGTGGCGTCGACGGTGCCGGTCGAGATCGTTGTCACAGCGTGCGACCGCGCCGCCGGGTCGGAGATGTTGCAGCTCAGGCCGTCATCGGTGTGCCACGCATCCACTGCCGCCCAGACCGATCTGGCGAGGACTTCATGGCGCCACCACACGTTGTCGAGGCCTTCCTCGAAGATCATGTCGAGCGCCTCACGTAACCCATACAGCAGCGAGATCGGCGGCGTTCCGTTGTAGAGCTGGTAGTGCGCATCCACGTTGCGACGCGAGGTCCAGTCGAAGTACCCCACGCGCATGTCGGCCCGTTCGTGCGCCGCCAGGGCCTTCTCGTTCGCCCACACGATCCCGATCCCGGGCGGCGTCATCAGGCCCTTCTGGCTGGCGCTCACCGTGACATCGACACCCCACTCGTCCATCTCGTATCGATCGCAACCGAGTGATGCGATCGCGTCGACCATGAGCAGCGCTGGATGTTCGGCAGCATCGATCGCGCGACGGATCGCAGGGATGTCGTTGCGTACGCCCGTGGCGGTGTCGGCGAGGACGACGAGGATGGTCTTGATGAGGTGATCGGTGTCGGCCCGCAACCGCTCCTCGACGGCGGCTGGATCGACCGGGCCGTCGTCGGTGCCGGGCAGCACCTCTACCTCTGCGCCGCTGAGAGCGGCTTGGTCACCCCACACCACTGCAAACGTTCCGGATTCGAGGACGAGTACCCGCTCGCCGCGTCGCATCGTGTTCGACACCACCATCTGCCACGCCGCATGGCCGTTGCCGATCACGATGAACACCTCGCCGGATGTTCTCGCCACCGATGCGAGGTCGGCGAACAGGCTGTTCGACAACTTGATCAGCGGGCCCTCGTAGATGTTCGGCATCGGGCGATGCATCGCTGCCAGCACCCGATCCGGGACGACCGACGGGCCGGGAATGGCGACCTGCGGGCGTCCGTGGCGAAGCGTCATTCCGGCGAACCTCAGCCGAGCACCAACTCGGCGAAGCTCGGCAGGGCCATGGCCGGGCCGGACAGCAGGAACTCGGTGATGCAGGTCTCGCGCCACTTGGCGAGTTCGTCGCGGATCTTGTCGGGCGGGCCGACCAGGGCAACGTCCTCCACCATGGCGAGCGGGATGGCAGCTGCCGCCTCGGCCTTCTTGCCCTGCAGGTAGAGCTCCTGAACCTTGTCGGCGACGTCGCCGTATCCCATGCGGGCAAAGACCTCGTAGTGGAAGTTCGCGTCCTTGGCGCCCATGCCGCCCGCGTAGAGCGCAAGGAAGGGGCGCACCATGTCGGCGCACTTCTCGGTGTCGTCGCCGGGGATGATCATTGCCGTTGCACTGACTTCGAAGCGATCCTTCTTCGTCGGGTCACCCGAGGCGTCGAAGCCCTGCTGGAGGCAGTCGCGGTAGAACTGGTCCTCCTTCGGCGAGAAGAACAGTGGCAACCACCCATCGCAGATCTCGGCCGACAATGCGACGTTCTTCGGGCCTTCGGCCGCGAGGTAGATCGGGATGTCGGTGCGCAGCGGATGCACCGTCGACTTCAACGGCTTGCCGAGTCCGGCACCCCCGCCGAAGGGCATGTCGTAGAACTCGCCGTGGAACTCGACCGGCTTCTCGCGCGCGATGATCGACCTGACGACCTCCACGTACTCACGAGTTCGGGCGAGCGGCTTCGGGTACGGCTGGCCGTACCAGCCCTCCACGACCTGCGGCCCCGATGCGCCGAGGCCGAGGATGAACCGTCCGTCCGACAGGTGGTCCATCGTGATCGCCGCCATCGCCGTCGCGGCCGGGGTACGAGCGGCCATCTGCATGATCGCTGTGCCGAGCTTGAGTGTTTCGGTCGACGCGCCCCACCAAGCGAGCGGTGTGAGGGCATCGGAGCCGTAGGCCTCGGCCGTCCACGCCGAGTTGAAGCCGAGGCGTTCGGCCTCCTTCACTGCATCGAGTGCCCCACTCGGCGGACCCGCCGACCAGTACCCCGTGTTGTAGCCGAGCTTGATGTCTCCCATCAGCGCACGGTACGTCATCGAGCAACCGTCGGGCATGCTGGGGGGATGGGCGCGAACGATGATCGGGTGGTGGTGACCGACGCGGTGCGCATCCCACGTCACGAGCTCGAGGTCCGCTTCAGCGCATCAGGTGGCCCAGGCGGCCAGCACGCCAACAAAACGGCGACTCGTGCCGAGCTCACGTTCGATGTCGAGTCCTCTTCGGCGTTCACCCCGGTCCAGCGTGAGCGAGTCATCGCCAAACTGGGCCCCGTGGTGCGGGTCGTCGCCGATGACGAGCGTTCGCAGCTCCGTAACCGAGCGCTGGCCGAGGAGCGCCTCGCCGAGCGGCTGCGGAATGCTTTGCATGTTCCTCGCAGCCGACGAGCGACGAAGCCGACCCGGGGCTCACAGCTCCGACGGATTGACGCCAAGAAGCAACGCGGCGACCTCAAGCGCTACCGCCGACCGCCGACCGCCGACGAGTGATCCTCGTGCGGGAGCACCGGGCGACTGAATTCGTCCCGTTGGTTGTCGACAACCAGGCACTCATCGAGCGTGCAGTCGATCCATGCGTTGGGCTCGAATGTGTCCGTCAGTTCGAATCGGCCGCGCGACGTTGTGGTGAAGAGGAACTGCCGAATGCCGATTGGTCGTTCGATGCGGGCGAGATCGAGTTCGTGCACCAGGCTGCGGCCGTTCACCTCGAACCTGACCGGACGGAGATCTGCACCACGACGTCATCGGGCCGGGTGGGATAGGTGAACTGATCGACCGGTGGGAGCGTGGCGAACCCAGGGGTGGTGGCCGTCGTCGGCTCGGGTCGGGCTTGCGGCGTTGTCGTCGGAGCGCTCGTCGAGCTCCCATCGCACGCGCTGAGGAAGCAGATGGCAATACCGGTGGCGACCAGTCGGCACAGCGTTGGGTGTCGGCTCAGCCGTCGACTCCGAACAGGTCGACGGCACGTGCTCCCAACGACTCAGCGACGATGAGGTTCGTGTATTCGCCGTTTGCGGTGTTCACGCCGTGCGCCATGGCCGGATCCCGACGAGCGGCGCCGACGGCCCCGTGGAGCGCCACCTCGAGCTGGTACGGCAGCGTGGCGTTCGTGAGAGCGTAGGTGCTCGTGTGCGGCACGGCGCCGGGCATGTTGCCGACCGCGTAGTGGACGACATCGTGCACGACGTACGTCGGTTCGTCGTGGGTCGTCTCGCGAGTCGTTGCGATGCAGCCACCCTGGTCGACGGCAACGTCGACGATCACCGATCTCGGCTTCATCTGCTCGACCATCTCCTCGCTCACCACGACGGGTGCGCGCCCCCCGGCGACGAGCACTGCGCCGATCACCAGGTCGGCATCGGCGACCGCCCGCTCGATCGCTCCCCGGTTCGATGCCGCCGTCATGATCCGTCCGCGGTGGATCTGGTCGACGAAGCGAAGCCGGTCGAGGTTCTTGTCGATCAGCACGACCTCGGCTTCCATGCCCGCCGCAATCCACGCTGCGTTCCAACCGACGTTGCCGGCGCCGAGCACGACAACCTTGGCAGGCCGCACGCCCGGTGCGCCGCCCATCAGCACGCCACGCCCACCGTTGTGCCGTTCGAGGTAGTGCGCGCCCATCTGCGGTGCGAGACGACCGGCGACCTCGCTCATGGGTGCGAGCAACGGCAGCGAGCCGTCGGACATCTGCACCGTCTCGTAGGCGACCGCCGTCGTCTTCGCTGCCAGGAGCGCCTCGGCCACAGCCGGGTACGCCGCCAGGTGGAGATAGGTGAAGAGGATCTGCCCCTCCTGCATCAACCCGTACTCGGACGGCTGCGGTTCCTTCACCTTGACGATCATGTTCGCCCCGCGCCACACGTCCGCCGCCGACGAGACGAACTGCGCCCCGGCGCGCTTGTACCGGTCCTCCCTGAGGCCCGAGCCGAGTCCCGCACCTTCTTCTATCAGGACCCTGTGTCCGGCATCCACTAGCTCGCGAACGCCCTCGGGCGTCGCGGCCACGCGGTATTCGTTGTCCTTGACCTCTCTCGGGATGCCGACGATCACGCTCGCCCTTCTCCCTTCTTCTGGCCGTCGTTCCGGGGTCCTTCTGACTTTGGGGGTCAGCCTACCCCGGGGTCTTGCGGGCGTCGGCCAGGAGCACGGCGAGGGCGGTCTTCACGTCTTCCACACGCCCCGCACGAGCGTCCGCGACGATCTCGGCGAGGGGGACCCGTAACAGTTCGAT
>DASQFE010000474.1:0-5324 GCA_035633295.1 Ilumatobacteraceae bacterium
TCGACGTACATCGTGCGAAGTACGGCGTACTCAACCGGCTGTCGTGTCGACGAGGCCCTCGTGGCGTAGCCGGCGAGCAGCCCAACGACTTCGTCGTCACTGCGGGCTGCGAGCACGATTCCGTCCGGCGAGGAAATGAGATCCTCGAAATCCCTTCGTCCCTCACGCTCGGGCCATGTCGGATCGGAGAAGGGGTCGTAGCGCCCCGCATCTTCGAGGAACAGAGCCGCTTCGAGGTCAACGAGTGCGTCGATCTCAGATGGTGTGGCTTCGAAGACAGCGATCATGAAGGCACCCTACGACGGTGCTCTCCATCGACCCGCCGCACTTATCGCCATGGGCGGTTGCCGATCGGCACCCGAGCAGTACGGCACACTCCGATCAGCGCGCTCGACAATCAAAGGCGCTCGGATCGACGACCAGAACGCTCCGTTGGCGTCCGCTGTTGCCCGTCATTTCCGGGCACTCGGCTCGGGCCGTACCCGAGTGGTCCGTGCACGCTCGACCTCGGGTTACGGCGCTCGCGTAATGAGCGGGGCCAACCGAACAGGGGAACAACCGGTGCGCAACCCGCCCGTAGTCGGCGAGCTTCACTTCGATTCTGACTGCGCGAGATCGGCACGACTGTGAGCGATCACCTGCACGAGAATGTCGGCGGTGTCCATGCCGATGGACGGGTCGGATCACGCCATGAGTGGGTCGGCGATGTGCAGGCCCTGTCGTTCGGCTGCCTCACACAGCGCTCGGTCCGCGCTCGTGAGTACTGCTGCACCCACGAAGACCGCTGCTGCGAGGTGGACGGCGTCGTAGCCCCTCAGCGACTCGGTCTCCGCGAGCCGCGCGGCGCTCTCGATGAGTTCCTCGGTCACCTCGACGAGATGGAGATCGTCGACGAACGCAGCCAACTCAGTCTTGGCAATGTGCAACTGATCGGTCGAAAGCCGCCTACCCCGCGCGGCTGCAGCGAGCGCAGCGCGTCCTTCGACCACGACCAAGCTGACCGAGGCAACCGAATCGGCGGACTGCCAGATCAGCTCGGCTCGGTCCGATCCCTCCTCATCGACGATGAGTTTGATCAGGGTCGAAGTATCGACGTAGGTGATCACCGACGTTGCTCAGCAACGAGATCGCTCACATTTCCCTTCGGCTTGATTCGGGAACGAGCGCGGTGACGAGTGCCACTCGCTGGTGGCCGAACCACGCCAGCGGCGACAAGGTCAGCGAGGCGATCGTCCGGTGCGTCGAGTGGAGAGAGTTTGGCAACCGGGCGACCCCGATCCGTGACGATCACTTCTTCCCCGGCCTCCACGCGATCGATGTACTTGCTGAGACCATTCTTCAGGTCGCGGATCCCAACCTCTGACCTCGAAGTAGCTACGTTCATACCATCAGTGTAGCCACTACGACATCACTGTCAACGGCCCACTCTGGATACTCTTCGCCGCGCCAAGGGCTCGGACCCATGCATATCACCAATCGTCATTCAGACTCTCGAACAGCGCATAGCGGCACTTCCGATCGGTGGTCGCTGACCCCACTCGATAATCGCGAATCAGAACGCTCCGGTCCGCGCCACATATCATGCGAAGTCGGTCGGGTCTGGGCCGACATCGCGCCACCCATAAGCACTTCGCAGCGCACCTGCCTCGAGTTGCGGTTGACGTCGCTGCGATCTCGCCTCGGTGAGTACCCTTTTGCGAGATGGCTGACAGCTCGAGGATCGTCGTGACGGCGGCGGAGATGGACCAGATGAGTCCACAGCAACGCGCCGATGCTGTCGCCGCTGCGGCCGCACACTCGTGGGAGGGAGTAGCTGAACCGTTTCGGTCAGACGTACTCGCAACTGCGCGCACCCTCGGCGAGCAACGCCGTAAGCCTGACTGAACGCCAGGTTCGGTTCACCGAGCAATTCTTCGACCGACTCGAGCTGCTGTTTCCGACCGAGCGTGGCGTCGATGGAACGCCGTCAGTCACCGACTTCTTGCTCTTGGAGCTTCCGGCCGTTCGGGACCGGATAGCCACGGACTTCGCTGGGAGCACCCTCGCCACGGACGATCCCGATCTGGCTGCGGCACTGGTCAACCAGAGAGGTTTGTAGTCCACGCGAATCGGGTAGAGGTGCGGAAACCGAGAGACGCCTGGTTCGGGCTGGACGACCAATTTGGTTGTCGCCCGTTCGGGCTCGACGCCTCCCGCACCCATGGAGGAGCATCATGTCCACACTCTCATCACCGACCCCCGAAGCGCCGGCCGGCACCGCTGCCAGCACACCGACGATGCATGCCCTGGTGTACCACGGCGCCGATAGCAAAGCCTGGGAAGAAGTACCCAGGCCCGTCGTGATCGACGACACCGACGCGATCGTCCGGGTCGACGCCACCACGATCTGCGGCTCGGACCTCCACATCCTCAAGGGTGACGTCCCCGCAGTGACCGACGGACGGATACTCGGCCACGAAGCCGTCGGCACCGTCGAGGCTGTCGGCGACGGCGTCAAGAACGTGAAGATCGGCGACCGGGTCCTCGTCTCGTGCATCACTGCGTGCGGCACCTGCCGGTTCTGCCGCGAAGCCCGCTACGGGCAATGCATCGGCGGGGGCGGCTGGATCCTCGGTCACCTCATCGACGGCACCCAGGCCGAGTATGTCCGGGTCCCGTTCGCCGATACCTCCACCTACCCGCTGCCCGACGGAGCGACCGACGAGGACATCTTGATGCTGGCCGACATCTTGCCGACCGGCTACGAAGTCGGCGTCCTCAACGGCCACGTCCAACCCGGTGATGTCGTCGCGATCGTCGGCGCCGGCCCGATCGGCCTCTCGGCGATCATGGGCGCCCGACTGTTCAGCCCCAGCCACATCATCTCCATCGATCTCGCTGACAGCCGCCTCGACGCAGCCAAGCGGTTCGGCGCCGACGTGGTCGTCAACAACACCAGCGACGACGCCCTCGCCGCTGTGTTGGAACTCACCGGTGGTCTCGGAGCCGACGTTGCGATCGAAGCAGTTGGGATCCCGGCCACCTTCGAACTCGCCACCACCCTGATCCGCCCGGGTGGGCATGTTGCCAACATCGGCGTGCACGGCAAGCCGGCAACCCTGCACCTCGAGACGCTCTGGTCCCGTGACGTCACCATCACCACCGGTCTCGTCGACACCTACTCCACCCCGACCCTGTTACGCCTCACCACCGGCGGACAACTCAACGCGGCCCAGTTCGTCACCCACCACTTCACGATGGACGACATGGTCGACGCCTACGACACCTTCGCCAACGCCTCCGACACCGGCGCCTTGAAAGTCGTGATCACCCCAGGCGACAAGCCCACAGACTGACAACTGCGAACCAAGCGACAGACGCGACTACCAGATCGGTTGCAGCGCGGATCTGACAGTCCCGTCGGGTGGGCTCCAACTGCGATGCTGGGTCCGTGGCTGCATCGATCGTTCACCACTTCAGCGAGGATCCATCGATCGCTCGATTCGAGCCCCACGTCCCGAAAACGAACCCGAACCAGCGCCCTGCGGTCTGGGCGATCGACCCGGAGCATGCTCCCCTCTATTGGTTCCCTCGAAACTGTCCACGAGTGACGGCCTGGCCTCGCGATCTCGATGAGCGTGTCGAGTTCTGCCGACGACTGGCGACGAGCGCGCACCGTCTCCACGCCATCGAGACCAGCTGGCTCGACCGCGTCCGCACTACGCAGCTGTTCCGGTACGACTTCGACGCCACCGACTTCGCACCATGGCCCGACGCGTCGGGACAATGGATCAGCCACGAGGTTGTCGAGCCTGTCGCAGTCACAGCGATGGGCGGCCTGGTTGATGCCCACCGCGAGGCTCGGATCGAGCTGCGGCTGGTACCGAACCTCTGGCCGCTGGTCGAGTTGGTGAAAGATGGCCAGTGGGACTTCAGCTGCGTTCGCCTCGTGCACGCCGTGCCGCCCGATATTGCCACGCAGTAGTCCGCCATCAGACCCCGCGGGCTGACCGTCATCGCAGTGGACCCCGCATCAGCGTCGCTCGACGTCGCCCGCGCCAGGCCGGGAGCGCAGCGGGTCACCTGGCGGCTCGGCGAAGCGACGATGCACTCGACACTGCGATTCCGCGATCGAGACGAGATCACCGCTTCACTCACCTCGAGTGGATTCACGATCGACGAGATCCGCGACGCGCCCGACCGACCACGCCGCGAGTTCGTCTTCATTGCCCGCCCCACCCACGAGTAGCCGCTGCTCAGACTGCGCGAACCTCGGCGAGCCGCTTGAGCGAGTATTCGTCGTCCCAGCAGACGGCGGCTTCCCATGCTGCTGACGCTTGAGCGGCGATGTCGAGCGCGTCATCGTCGAGACCGGCGGCGTTGTGGGGCAGCACCAAGTCGAGGTCGGCGACGTCGACGTGCGACTCGTCCCAGTCGATCAGCGCTATCCGATCAGCGGTCACGCGAATGTTGCTAGCGTTCGGGTCGCCGTGCACGACGCAGGTCTGACGTCCGGTGAGCCGCGCCCACGCTGCTCGGCATCGAGCAACGCCCTCTGCCGGCATCGCGGCGAGGTCGATCTTCGTCCCGATTTCGGCGCGGAGGAGATCGGTCGACGACCGCCAGCCCGGGCGCTGCGGCCAGTCCCGCGTCAACCGATGCAGCTGGCGGAGCGTGTCGGCCACGCGACGCCAGTCAGCTTCCGTCTCGGGCGGTCTGCCCTCCACGTAGGTCATCACGACCAGACCGTCGGCGAACAGCCGGCCGTGCGTTGTGGGGATCGGCACCGGCACGGTCAGACCTTCGCGGTCGAGGAATTGCAGGAGCGCGGTCTCCCACGCCAGATCAACATCGCTGCGCCTGCCAAGACGAGCCACAGCGAGCTGCCCTCTCACGCGCACGCTCCAGACCTCGTTGACGCCAACTCCGCCAGTGAGCGGTTCGTTGCGAGCGACGTCGTCGCCCCACTGCTCGAGCGTCTCCCATCCCATCAACCGCATCTTCGCGGACTTCGGGCATCACCTCGTGCGCCGCCCACACTCGTGAAGCGCGACGCGACTCGGAAGCGGAACCATCGCAGCGCACTGCACTTGCCCGCCCACGTGCGAACCGGCCGTCCACTGCGATGTCACGAGGTCGACCCATTCCTGCATCGGCCGGCCGTACGTGGTCTCGATCGACGGGAAGTACGAAGCCGGGCCCCCGACCTTGCTGCCGGGTTCGATGATCGGAGCGGTCACTCGGTTGGTCGGGCTCATGCGAGCACGCCTTCGAGGCGGGCGTAGCTGGTCTCCATCCCGTCGACCATGCCGGTATCGAGCACGGTGTCGCGCACCTCAGCGCTC
>DASQFE010000475.1:0-2456 GCA_035633295.1 Ilumatobacteraceae bacterium
GGGAACGAGGCGGCGGCCAAGGTGGCCTACGCACTGTCGGAGGTGGTGGCGATCTATCCGATCACGCCCGCGTCGACGATGGGCGAGCTGGCCGATGCGTGGTCTGCGTCGGGGACTACGAATCTCTGGGGAGCGGTTCCCGAGGTCGTCGAACTGCAGTCGGAGGCCGGGGCCGCCGGCACGTTGCACGGGGCGCTGCAGACGGGAGCGCTCGGCACCACGTTCACGGCCTCGCAGGGGCTGCTGCTCATGCTGCCCAACATGTTCAAGATTGCCGGCGAGTTGACGCCGGCGGTGATCCACGTCGCCGCACGTGCAATCGCCACGCACGCGCTGTCGATCTTCGGCGATCACAGCGACGTGATGGCGGCGCGCACCACCGGCTTCGCGATGCTGTGTGCGAGTTCGGTGCAAGAAGCCCACGACTTCGCTGCGGTGTCGCACGCAGCGACGCTGCGCACCCGGGTGCCATTCCTGCACTTCTTCGACGGGTTCCGTACGTCGCACGAGATCAATCGCATCGACCTGCTGGGCGACGACGACCTGCGCTCGCTCGTGCGTCCCGACGACATCGCCGCCCACAAGATGCGGCGCCTTCGTCCCACGGCGCCGGTGATGCGTGGCACTGCGCAGAACCCCGATGTGTTCTTCCAGGCCCGCGAGGCCTCGAATCCGTACCACGATGCAGTCCCCGCCACCGTCGAGGAGGTGTTCGCAGAACTCGCCGAGCTGACGGGGCGCCGCTACGGGCTCGTCGACTACGAAGGGGCGCCCGATGCCGAACGGGTGATCGTGATGATGGGCTCGGGCTCCGGCGCCGTTGGTGAGACCGTGGCGAAACTCGTCGCCGATGGTGAGAAAGTCGGGCTTGCGACGATCCGACTGTTCCGTCCGTTCCCGACCGAGGCGCTGCTCGCGGCGTTGCCGGCCACGGTCAGCTCGATCGCCGTGCTCGACCGTACGAAGGAGCCGGGTGCTGCCGGCGAACCGCTCTTTCAGGACGTCATCACCACGTTTGCTGAATCAGACCGCCCGAAGGTGCGGATCATCGGTGGTCGCTACGGCCTCGGCTCCAAGGAGTTCACCCCGGCAATGGCCAAGGCGGTCTTCGACGAGGCGGCCCGCGCTGACCCCAAACGGCGCTTCACCGTCGGCATCATCGACGACGTGACTGGCCTGAGCCTCGACGTGGACGATGACTTCCAGGTCGACCATCCCGGTCGTTCTGCGGTGTTCTACGCACTTGGCAGTGACGGCACCGTGGGTGCGAACAAAGCGTCGGTCAAGATCATCGGCTACGAACCCGACCTGTACGCACAGGGCTACTTCGTCTACGACTCGAAGAAGTCCGGCTCCATGACGGTATCGCACCTGCGTTTCGGACCCGAACCGATCCGCTCGACGTATCTCGTGCAGGAGGCCGACCTCGTGGCCTGTCACCAGTTCGGCCTCCTCGACCATTTCGACGTGCTCGCCGACATACGCCGCGGCGGGACATTCCTGCTGAACGCGCCGTTTGCGGCCGACGAACTCTGGGAGCATCTGCCCCGGACGCTCCAACGACGCATCATCGAACAGGAGCTGCGGGTGTTCACGATCGATGCCGCCCGCATTGCCCGCGAGCTGAAAATGCCTGGCCGCATCAACACGATCATGCAACCGTGCTTCTTCGCGTTGATCGATGTGATGGACGTCGACCGGGCGATCGGTGCGATCAAGGAGTCGATCAGCGAGGCGTACGGCCGCCGCGGCCGGTTGATCGTGGAGCGAAATGACGCCGCGGTCGACCTGGCCCTCGCCGAGTTGACCGAGATGGTTGTTCCATCGGAGCTCGCTGATGAATCGGTCGCCGACACACTCGACGTGCTCGACGGTGTGGCGATTCATGACTTCAACGAGCGGGCCTTCGTCGAGAAGGTGACCATGACGATGATCGCCGGGCAAGGCGACCTGCTGCCGGTGTCGGCGATGCCGATCGACGGCACCTACCCGACCGGCACGACCCGCTTCGAGAAGCGCAAGCTGGCCCTCCAGATCCCCGTGTGGGAACCCGACCTCTGCATCGACTGCGGCAAGTGCGCCGTCGTGTGCCCCCATGCCACGATCCGGATGAAGGCATTCGTGCCGTCCGCGCTCGACGGTGCGCCCGAGGGTTTCCTGTCGAAGAGTTTCCGCTCGCGCGAGCTCGACGGCCACCTGCTCACGATCCAGGTCGCACCCGACGATTGCACGGGCTGCGGCATCTGCGTCGAGGTCTGCCCGGCCAAGGACAAGACCCAGGTCAAGCGCAAGGCCATCAACATGGCGCCCGCCGACGAGCATCGCGACGTCGAGCGTGAGCGGTGGCACTTCTTCACGTCGATCCCCGAACTCGACCGCGCTGCCATCAGCCACGACTCGGTGAAGAACTCGCAGCTGCTGGAGCCGCTCTTCGAGTTCTCCGGCGCGTGCTCGGG
>DASQFE010000476.1:0-10074 GCA_035633295.1 Ilumatobacteraceae bacterium
GCTGAATCCGTCGTTGCTGATGGCGCCGGCCGGCCCGTCGACGACGAGGGCGCCGATGTCAGCCGAGCGATCGTTCGCCTGGCCGAGGTTGAGCGCAACGTACCCGTCGACGCTCTGGCGCGTGCCCTGCTCGACGATCGCTGCCGCATCGACCGGGGTGAAGTCGTCGGCGGTGCCCAGGAACACGTTGCCATCCGCGTCGGTGAGCAGGAATGCGATGGCGCCCGTTGCGTTGCCCTGGGCGAGGACTTGCAGGTCGTAGCGGGGCGCGTCGGCGCCGGCGCTGATCGAGTTGTTCTCGATCTGCAGGATCACCTGGTCTTTGGTGAGGTTGTTGCCGGTGCCGTAGTTCGTGGTCGAAATGAAGATGAGGTAGATGATCGGGTAGAGCGCGAAGACGAGCAGGAACAGCATGCCGGGCACGAGGTACTTGAGCGGGATCGACCAGCGTCGGCGTGACAGGTAGACGACGTCGATCGCGACCAGCGCGAGAATCGAGGCGATCGCGATCGCGTAGTCGGGCTTGGCGAACGCCGTCGGCAACGCAGCGAGCACGATGGCATTGACGAGGCCGAGCAGGATGATCTTGACGATCGTGCCGCCCGAAGCTCCGTAGCGCGGGCCGTGAGGCCGGAACAACGGCGCCGATGGCGCCGTCGGTGGATCGGGTGGGGTGTCACCGCCCCGGGGGGAGACGGCGTCGGCGGAGCGTTCCGTCTCCCCCCGGGTTGCGGTGTCGGTCACTGGTTGATCAGCCCGCCGCGATGGCCGCGCGGATGGCGGTTGCGGCGTTGGTGAACGACGCAGTCGGATCGCCACCTGTGAAGATGCCGCTGTAGGCGTTCGTCCATTCGTCGAACACCTTCGACATCGCCGGGATCGCCGGGAGCGGCGTGCCCTGCTGGCCCGACAGGCCGAAGCCGGCGATGATCGGGTCGGTCTTCACCGTGTCGAACGCGGTGGTCATTGCCGGCGGGCGGCCACCGGCGTCGTACAGTGCGAGCTGTACCTCTTCGGTGTTGAGGTAGTCGATCAGGAAGGTCTTTGCGAGGTCGACGTTCTCGGAGAACGCCGAGATCATGAATCCCTGCACGCCGACGAACACCTGCGGGGTGCCGCCCTCGACGGGCGGGATCGGCTCGACGACGAAGTTGACGTCGGTGAAGTCACCCACCGCCCACGGCCCGGTGATCGCGAACGGCGCCTTGCCGCTCGAGAACGAGTCGATCATGACGTCGTAGGAGACGTCTTTGGAGACCAGCCCTTCGGCACTCCAGTCGGCGAACTTCTGAGCGGCGACGAGGCCACCCTCGGAGTCGATGCCGAGATCGTCGGGGTTCAAGCTGCCATCGGCGTTGGTGCCGAACACGTAGCCGCCGAGCGCGCTGAACAGCGGGAAGTTGTGGTACGGGTCGGCCGGGTCCTGCTGGATCGCCAGCGGCACGTCGACCGTGCCATCGCTCTGGAGCTGCAACGCGGTCGCTTCGAGGTCTTCGAACGTGGCTGGAGCGTCCGGAACGAGGTCGGTGTTGCGAACGAGTGCGATGTTCTCGATCGCGTACGGCAGGCCGTACGTCTGGCCGTCGTAGCTGAAGGCCTCGATGGCGACGTCGGAGTACTCGGATGCGGCCGGGCCGAGGTCGACCGGCTCGACGACCCCGTTGGAGACGAGCTCGCCGAGCCAGTCGTGGGCGCCGATGATGATGTCGGGTCCTTCGCCGGCCGGACCCTGGATCGACAGGTTGTCGCGGATCTGGTCGAACGGCACTTCGAGCACTTGGACGTTCAGGCCCTCGGCCTCGGAGAACGCCGCGGCGATCGGTTCGAGCACCGGGGTGCGGGTGTCGTCGGCCCAGATGACGAGGTCGGCGTCGCCACGAGGGGGCGGCTGGTATTCGGTGGTCTCGGTCGTCGTGGCGTCCGTGGCGGCTTCCGTGGTTGCGGTCGCGGCCTCCGTGGTCACGGTGGTGTCGCCGGTGGCGGCGTCCGTGGTGTCACTGGATGATGAGTTGCTCGTCTCGTCACTGCCGCATGCGGCGCCCACGAGGGCGGCAACGGCAGTGAAGGCGATCAAGCGGCGTGATGCGCGCATGGGTTCTCCCCTTCGGGGTGTGATGTCGCCGACCTGAGTCGGCGACGGTTGGATGCGGTGGTGTATCCGGGGCGAGATGTTCACGCTCGGCACTCGGGTATCACCGAATTCGACGGTACCCAAACGTCGCGATGGCCGTTAGGGCCCATGGTCCCCGCTGCGGGTACTAGCGTGGCGGTTGCGTCGACCGTGATCAGAGCGGTCGCATCGGGGGAACATCACCGAGGATCCAACTGGAGGAATCACCATGGCAACCGTGCAACTCGACAACATCAACAAGGTGTACGACAACGGCTTCCACGCGATCCACGATCTGAATCTCGAGATAGCGGACAAGGAATTCCTCGTGCTCGTGGGGCCCTCCGGCTGTGGCAAGTCCACGGCCCTGCGGATGATCGCCGGCCTCGAGACGATCACGGGTGGCACGATGAAGATCGGCGATCGCATAGTGAACGAGGTCGAGCCGAAGGACCGCGACATCGCCATGGTGTTCCAGAACTACGCGCTGTATCCCCACATGACCGTGTACGACAACATCGGGTTCGCACTCAAGTTGGCGAAGGTACCCAAGGACGAGATCGACACGCGCGTCCGCAAGGCGGCGGCGATCCTCGAACTCGAGGAGAACCTCGACCGCAAGCCCGGTCAGTTGTCGGGCGGCCAGCGCCAGCGGGTGGCGATGGGTCGCGCGATCGTCCGCCAGCCCGCGGCATTCCTCATGGACGAACCGCTCTCCAACCTCGATGCCAAGCTGCGCGTCCAGATGCGCGCCGAGATCGCCTCACTGCAGCGCGAGCTCGCCGTGACGACCGTGTACGTCACGCACGACCAGATCGAAGCAATGACGATGGGCGATCGCGTCGCCGTCCTGAAGGACGGGTACCTGCAGCAGGTCGACACGCCGCAGAACCTCTACGACCACCCCGTCAACGTGTTCGTGGCCGCCTTCATCGGCTCGCCCTCGATGAACCTCTTCGAGGCCGACCTCCATCTGTCCGGCGACGTCGGTACGGTCACGGTCGGCCCGCACGTCGTCGCGCTGTCGTCGGAGTGCCTCGTCAAGGCCCCGCGGCTGCGTGAGTACGACGGTCGCCGGATCATCATCGGCATCCGTCCCGAGGACTACGAGGATGCCGCGTTTGCGCCCGAGATTCCCGAGTCGCAGCGGATCACGTCGAACGTGACGCTGCTCGAAGCGCTCGGTTCGGAGATCATGGTGCACTTCCACATCGACGCGCCCACGGTCGACTCGGGTGACCCCGACGCCGTCGAGGAGAAGTCGGGCAGCGTCCAGTCGAACGCCGTCGGCCGGTTCCACCCGCGCTCGAAGGCGGTGATCGGCGAACCGATCGAGATCGCGATCTCCGTCGAGAACATGCACTTCTTCGACATGGAGACCCGCGAGACGATCCAGAGCTGAGCCCCATCCGGGACTCGGGGAGAGCCCGGTCAGTGTCGGGCGCTCAGCCCTTGACGGCGCCGGCCAGGAGTCCGCGAACGAAGTAGCGCTGCAGGAGGAAGAACACGGTGATCGGCAGGATCATCGAGATCATGCCGGCCGCCGTGAGCAGGTGCCACGCATTGCCGCGTTCACCGGCGACCTGAGCGAGCTTCATCGTGACCGGGGCCTTGTCGCGCCCGGCGAAGATCAGGGCGATCAGGTAGTCGTTCCAGATCCACATGAACTGGAAGATCGCCAGCGAGGCGATCGCCGGCACCGACAGTGGCACGACCAGCCGGATGAAGGTGATGGCGTGACCGGCACCGTCGACGCGGGCCGCCTCGATCAGTTCCTTGGGCAGGGCCGAGACGAAGTTCTTCAGGATGAAAATGCAAAACGGCAGTCCGAAGGCGACGTGGGCGATCCAGACACCGACGTAGGTGCCGGTCAGGTTGAGGTCGGGGAAGATCGTCACCGGGCCGATGTGGGCGCCACCGGTGAACAACTGCAACAGCGGCACGAGCGACATCTGGAGCGGCACCATCAGCAATGCCACCACGGCCACGAACAACCAATCGCGACCCTTGAACTGCATCCAGGAGAACGCGTACGCGGCGAGCAGTGCGATACCGACCGACAAGATCACCGACGGGACCGTGATGATCAGCGAGTTCAAGAAGAACTTCGCCATGTTGTCGTCACCCGGAGCCGACGACAACACCCGTCGATAGTTCTCGAACGTGATCGAAGGGTCGGTGAACCACGTCCACCAACCCGATGTCTTGACGTCGATCTCCGGACGGAACGATGAGACGAGGATGCCGAACGTCGGCACGGTCCAGATCAGCACCAAGAAGTAGACGATCAGCCGCCCGGGCCGGCTGCTGAGGCTTCGACTGGTGGCTTCCCCGGTCGAGAGCGCCCGCTTGCGCTTCTTCGGCGCGTCCCCCTGTTCGACAAGCGGATCGACGGTGTCCAGTGCGATGCTCACGCCCCCATCATCTCCTGTGCTCGCTTCTGCGCCGATCGGTTCATGATGACGACCGGTATCACCAGGACGAAGATCAACACCGCAAGTGCCGAACCGAGGCCACCCCGGCCTTGGACGAACTTGGTGACGTAGAACTCGTTGGCGATCGTGCTGGTGCCGAATCGTCCGCCGGTTGTCGCGGCAACGATATCGAACGCCTTCAGGCCACCGATCGTGATCGTGGTCCCCACCGTGATGATCGTCGAGCGGATGTACGGCAGCGTGACCTTGTAGAACGCCTGGCGATCGGTGGCGCCGTCGACCTTGGCCGCCTCGAGGAGCGAATCGGGCACACCCTTGATCGCCGCCGAGAAGATGACGGTCGCGAACCCGGCAGACGCCCAGATGAAGATCACGATCAGGAGATAGGTGTTGAAACCCGGTGCCGTTGCCGGCGGTTCGGCGGCGCCGAACCCTCGCTCGAGCAACCAGATCCGGTCACCGTCGCCACCCATGCTGGCAGGCAGGCCGGGGATGCTCTTGGTGATGCTGTTGAGGAGCCCGACCTCGAACGGCGGGCCGTCGTACACGAACTTCCAGATGATGCCGGCGCCGACCAGTGAGATCGCTCCGGGGATGAAGATTGCCGACTTGGCCGCCTTCTCGCCGCGCAGGCCGTCGGCGAACCGGGCGACGGAGAGACCGACGATCACGGTGAAGATCGTGCCGACGAAGACCCAGGTCATGCTGTTGAACACCGTGAGCCGGGTACCGGTCGTGGTGAAGACGGTCTTGTAGTTGCTCAACCCGACGAACGCCTTCCCATTGTCGTCGAGCAGGCTCAGGTAGATCGTTCGGATCGCCGGGACCAGCAACCCGACGATCATGGCGACCATCGCGGGGAACAGGAAGACCCACGATCGCGTCCCCTCCTGCCACTTCTTGGGCATCTTGCCGGACAGCCAGTACAGGCCACCGAGCAGTGCCAGCAATCCTCCGAGCGCGATCGTCACCGCGACGAGCGCCATGATCAGATCACCCATCAGTCCCCCCTTCGTCGTCCCGTCGAGTCCTCAGAACATAGCAGAGGGGGCCCGGGCAGTGCCCAAGCCCCCTCGGCCGTTCAGTTCAGTTGTTCGGTGATCAGTTGGCGGGCCAGCTGGCCTCGATGTTGTCCAGCATCGTGTCGGTGTCGCCACCGGTCACCCATGCCGTGATCTCCGTCCAGAAGGTACCGGCGCCAACGGCGCCGGGCATCAGGTCGGAGCCGTCGAAGCGGAACACTTCGCCGGTCTGCTGCAGCTCGAACACGGACTTCAGGAACGGGTCCTCGATCGAATCGAGATCGATGAATTTGTTCGGTCCGAGCTCGTTGCGCGAGTTGGCGATCGACGTCTGATACTCGGGCGAAGCCGTGTACCGCACCACGTCGAAGCTCTCGGGCTTGTCGGTGGCAGCGGCGTAGATGTCGCCGGCGCCGAGCATGAACTTCGGGCCGTCTGCCGGGCTCGGCAGGTAGAAGTACCAGATGTCACCGTCGGGCGCAACGTTGGTGCCTTCCGGCCAGCTACCTACGTAGAAGCTCGCCTGGCGGTGCATGTAGCAGTCGCCGGTGAGGATCGGGAGGCCGCCATCCTGGAACTTCGTGGTGGCGATCGCCTTCACGTTGTTGTCGCCGCCGAGGTAGTCGGCGTTCTTGACGATCGCACCAACCGCGTCCACTGCGGCCTTGACCTGCGGGTCGTTGAACGGGATCTCGTGGTTGACCCACTGGTCGTAGACCTCGCCGCCGTTGATCCGCATCATGAAGTCCTCGACCCAGTCGGTGAGCACCCAGCCGGTTGCGACACCGGACTCGGCGCCGATGCACCACGGTGTGCCACCGTCGGCGACAATCTGATCGGACAGAGCCGTGAGGTCCTCGAGGGTTTCGGGGATCGTGTAGCCACCGTCAGCCATCATCGACGGGCTGTACCACACCATCGACTTGACGCTCGAACGACCCGGAAGGCCGTAGATCGTGCCGTCGGCGCTGGAGGCGTAGACGTCCCAACCCTCAG
Organism: Ilumatobacteraceae bacterium; assembly: GCA_035633295.1. Classification (GTDB taxonomy): domain Bacteria; phylum Actinomycetota; class Acidimicrobiia; order Acidimicrobiales; family Ilumatobacteraceae; genus Sva-07. Next base: position 6,564 of record DASQFE010000476.1, read on the forward strand.
CGAAGTCGGAGATGTGGGCGGCGACATCAGCGGGGGGCTGCGCCAGGTAGCCCTTTTCGATGTGGCTGCGCATCAGACCCGGCTGCGGGTAGTCGACCACGTCGGGCGGGTTGCCACCCTCCATACGCACGTTGATCTCGGTCTCGAACTGGTCGGTGCCCTGGAAGTCGATGGTGACTCCGGTGCACTCGACGAGCGGGTCGTAGCCCGCAACGAAGTCGGGGATCGCAAGGTCGGTGTCGGTGTTACGAACCGGTGAAAAGATGGTGACCGTCTTGCCGGCGTACTGCTGCTCGCACGGAATCTCACCGTCGATGAGACTTTCGCCGCCGCTGCTGTTGCTGCTGTCGCTGCTGCCGCTGTCGTCATCGCTGCCGCAGGCTGCGACAACCAATGAGAGCGCAACGAGCGCGAACGCGGGCTGCTTCCAATTTCGTTTCATTTCTGGTTCTCCCCCTCTAGTGGATGATCGCCGAAACAACTCGGCCATGTAAACGCTTACAGAAATAGGGGGTCGGCGTCAAGGACCAAAGACCCGTTCTTGTCGGATGTTGCGGATTCGACATGCTTCGACCACCCCGAGGGCGGAGCATGAGCTCCTTGATCGCTTCAGCGAGGGGGACCGGTCGTGGCGCGAACCACCAACTCGATCGGCGACACGATCGGGTCGAGGTCGACCGGCGCCGATGCCATCGAGGCCACGAGTGACCGTGCCGCAGCGGCGCCCTGTGACGCCACGTTTTGGCGAATCGTGGTCAGCGCGAGCACGCGCGACACGTCGTGGTCGTCGACGCCGAGCACCGACACGTCCACACCCGGTTGCAGTCCGCGGGCCGCGAGCTCCATCAGCGCGCCGAAGGCCATCTCGTCGGACATCGCGAAGACCGCAGTCGGCGGGTCGTCGAGATCCAGGAGGTGCGACATCGCTTCCTGGCCGCCATCGATGCCGAAGTCCCCGCCCACTTCGAGGGACGCGTCGTGCGACAATCCGGCGGCAGCGATGCCGGCGAGGAACCCTGCGGTGCGTCGCCTCGGCACATCGAAGTTCAGCGGGTCCTCGCCGAGCCCGCTGATCAGACCGATTCGGCGATGCCCGAGCTCGGCGAGGGTGGTGGCACCGAGTCGACCGACCTCCTCATCGTCGATGAAGACCGATGGCGACCCGTTGGCCCGGGTGCCGACCGTCGACAGCGCCACGCCACGCTCGCGCAACGAGCGTGCCTGCGCATCGGTGGCTTCGATGTTGACGAGGATGACGCCGTCGGTGCGTCGTTCGATCCGGTAGGGCTCATCGAGGAGCCGGTCGCACTCGGCGATGGTGCCGACACCGACGACCAGGAACTCGTAGCCGGATTCGTTGCACACGGCTTCCGCTCCGGCGATGACGGTGGAGAAATACCAGCTCGACAGGTGCGGGACGACGACGATGACGGTGTGCGTGCGCCCTGCGGCGAGCCGGGCGGCTGCCGGGTCTGGTTCGTACTGCATTGCCGTTGCCACCTCGAGCACGCGGGCGCGCGTCGACTCGGCGACGTTGGGCAGACCTCGCAGTGCACGACTCACCGTGGCGACCGACACGTGTGCGGCCTGCGCCACGTCTTCGATGCGCGGCCGCCGCTGGCGCGGTGCCATCGACTCACTCGTCGGTTCCATGCGCGAGGCAGTGTAAGCGTTTACAGATGCCTGCGCTGTGAGCGGACCTTGCGCATCGCCGGCGGTCGCCGTGGTGGGCGACCGTGCGGTACGTTCGCTCGTCGTGGACCACGATCCCGATCTCTCCGCAGCGGTGCCTCCAGGCCACGAGTGGTGGCGCCACGCGGTCGTCTACCAGATCTATGTCCGGTCGTTCGCCGACGGCAACGGCGACGGCACGGGCGACATTGCGGGAATGCGAAGTCGCCTGCCGTACCTCGAACAGCTGGGCGTCGATGCGGTCTGGATCAATCCGTGGTACCGCTCGCCGTTGCTCGACGGTGGGTACGACGTCGCCGACTACCGCGAGATCAACGAGCAGTTCGGCACCACCGCCGAGGCCGTGGAGTTCATCGCGGATGCCCGACGACACGGGATCCGCGTTCTCGTCGATCTCGTGCCGAATCACACCTCGTGGGATCACCGGTGGTTCCGCGACGCGGTCGCGTCGCCACCCGGCTCGCCCGCGAGGGCCCGCTATCACTTTCTCGACGGACGAGGCGACAACGGTGAACTCCCGCCGAACGACTGGCAATCGGTGTTCGGGGGGCCGGCGTGGACGCGGGTCGACAACGCGCAGTGGTATCTCCACCTGTTCGACGAGAGCCAGCCCGATGTGAACTGGGAGCATCCCGACGTGCCCGCCGAGTTCGAGTCGGTCATGCGGTTCTGGCTCGATCGGGGGGCGGCGGGGTTCCGCGTCGACGTGGCCCATGCGCTGGTGAAAGCGCCGGGTTACCCCGACGCAGCGATGGAGGCCAACGACGGCAAGGGCCGCGTCGAGCCGCTGCCGTACCTCGACCGCGACGAGATCCACCCGATCGTGCGTCGGTGGCGGCGCCTGCTCGACGAGTACGGCGACCGGATGATGGTCGCCGAAGCCTGGGTCGATGCCGATCGGCGTCCGCTGTACCTCCGCCCGGACGAATACCACCAGGCGTTCGACTTCGACCTGTTGTCGGCGCCGTGGGACGCCCATGAGTTTCGTGCCATCATCTCCGAGAGCATCCGGTCGGCCTTCGCAGTGGGGTCGAACCCGACCTGGGTGTTGTCGAACCACGACGTCGTCCGCCACGCCACGAGGTACGGGCTCCCACGAGACGTCGAGCCGGGCCGGTGGTTACTCGACGGGCCTCACGATCTCCTCGACGTCGAGCGCGGCGCCCAGCGCGCCCGGGCGGCAGCGATGGTGACGTTGGCGCTCCCTGGATCCGCCTACGTGTACCAGGGCGACGAACTCGGCCTGCCCGAGGCGTGGAACCTTCCGGTCGACGTGCTGGCGGATCCGATCTGGCACGACTCGGGCCACACCGTCAAGGGGCGCGACGGCTGCCGCGTGCCGATGCCGTGGAAGCCGACCGGCCCATCGCTCGGATTTGGCGACGGTGGCGGATGGCTCCCGCAGCCCGCGGAGTTCGCAACATTGTCGGCCGCACTCCAAGACGGTGACGCCGACTCCACGCTCACGCTCTACCGAACAGCGTTGCGGCTGCGGCGTGATCTGCTCGTCGACGAAGCGGGCTTCGAACTGATCGATCTCGGCGACGACGCGCTGGCGTTTCGGCGCGGCGCCGGGTTCCTGTGCGTCGCCAACATGGGCGACGAGTCGGTGTCGCTCCCCGCCGGCACGCTCGTGCTGGCGTCGAGGCCGCTGCTCGATGGGCAGATCCCGGCCGACACGACGGTGTGGGTGACGTGAGGTCGCACAGTGTGATCGGATCGCTCGGCGTCGTTGGATCGGAGGTGTTGGCGTGGAGATCGTGACGAAGCAGGGGCATCCCGACTTCCTCGATCTGCCGTGGGATGTGCCGCTGGTCGA
>DASQFE010000477.1:0-11271 GCA_035633295.1 Ilumatobacteraceae bacterium
GACATCGACCCCGACGATCCCTGGCAGTTCCGCAACGTCCTGGTCCACTGACGTACACGATGTGTCTGACACATCGTGTACGTCACTCGTCGAGGGGGCCGACGTGGCGGACCGCGATCTCGAGTGCGATCGTGAGGCTGCGGGGGTGACCGGTCACCGCTTCGAGGAAATCGACGCGACCGACCACCAACAATTCGGCGTCGGTCACGGCCGTGACCGTCGTGACTCGCGGAACATCTCGGAGCAGAGCGATCTCGCCGAACGACTGGCCCGGGCCGAGCCGGTTGACCATCTCGCCGTCCTTCGTCACGGCGAACTCACCGTCGACGATCACGTAGTAATGATCACCGACGCCGCCTTGTACGACGACGGCCGTCGCCGCCGGCGCGTGGCAACGTTCGACCGTGCGACCCAGCCGTTCCATCGAGGGTGCCGGTAGCTCCGCGAACACCGGATCGGCCACCAGCCGTTCGATGATCTCGTCGTCGACCAAGGGAGGTCCGGCCCCCGACGTTCGCAGACGCCAGACCCCGACCGCAACCAGACCGAACACGACCATGCCCAGGGCGACGAACGACTCACTCACCGTGAACCGGGTGACCATCACCGTCACAAGGAGTGAGCCGGCTGCGATCGCCGCCATTCGGGCGCCCTCGACGATGCCAAAAACGCGGGCCAGCACATACGCGGGGGCCTGGCGCTGGATCGTCACAGACGCGGCAAGGAGCGTGAACGTCTCGCCGGAACCCAGCGCGGCGAACAGTAGGAGGGCCATGCCCAACCCTGTCGTTGTTGCCATCAACATGAGTGCGCCCGCGGCAACGACAGCGCTCATCAGGAACGCCCGGCTGATCCGGGTGGCGCGCACGAAGCGGGCGACTGCGACTGCACCGAGCATTCCACCGAGTCCGTAGGCGGCCGCAAGTAGTCCGGCTTGGCCACCGCCTCCGTCGAGTCGCTCGTCGGCGAACGTTACGAACAGCACATCGGCGATGCCGTTCACGAGACCTGCCACCCCGATCATCCCGACCAGCACACGAACGCGAGACTCCTTCCTCAGTGTGACGAACCCCGCGAACATGCGCTCCCTGAGATCGCCGAGGTCGGGAACCTCATCCTGTTCGTCGTCGAGCACCGGGGTCGCCAGCACGGTGATGCATGCGAGTCCGGTGATCACCGCGCACGTCGCGAACACGCCGGTGGGTGATCCAGCGACCATCACGGCACCTGCGAGGAGGGGGCCCAGGAACACGCCTGCCTGCTGGATCATGCCGGCGACGACATTGGCGGCGATCAGGTCGTTGGGTGTGTGGGTCAGGGTGGGGAGCAGGCAGCCCATCACCGGGCGGGTGAAGGAGATCGCCGTGGCAGCCGCCGCGCTGGCGGTGTACACGAGCAGCCAGTTGTCCGACAGCATCGCGACGGCCACGACGGCCATCGCCGCTGACTGCATGGCGTACCCACCGGCGAGCGCTCGTTGGGGGCGGAACCGGTCGCCGGCGTAGGACGCGAACGGTGTAACGAGCACTGCGGGGACGAGCTGGAGGAACGCGACGAGACCGACCTCTTGCGGCCCACCCCGCTGCAGCGCGTAGAACAGCACGGCCAGCCAGGTGGCGTACTCGCTGATGGAGAACCCCGTGTAGGCGAGCAAGATCCGTCGGAGCTCGCGCGCCCGGCCGACGCGCATGATGTTCGCAAGGCCACTCGCTTCGTTCAATCGAGCGCTCTGTTCTCAATGACCACGTCACCATCCTTCCAGTGCGATCGGTTGTCGAGGTGACCGAACCGTTGTGGGATGATCCCTTCCATGATCAAGCGAGTGGGCAAGAACCTCGCAGTAATGATGGGTGACGTCCCGGAGGCGAGCGCACAACTCGAACGCGATGGCTACGCCGTGCTGCGCGCCGTGCTCACCTCCGACGAGGTGGCTGCCCTGACCGACGAGATCGAGCAGGCCTTCGCGACTCGTGACGCCGAGCGGGGCCGCTCCGATCGCGACGAGTTCCGCTACGAGATGCTCAACCACGGCCCGCTCGCCCAGGCCGCCGTTGGCAACCCGGAGATTCTCTCGGCCATCGAGCCGCTGCTCGGCGACGACTGCCATGTCATTGCGAACACCGCATGGTGGAACCCACCCGAGTTCGGTGGTGGTCCGTGGCACTGCGATGCCGGCCCGCACGTACCTCGACCGAACGGTGTCGAGTGGGACGACCGGATCCCGTACCCCGTGTTCGCGATCGGAGCCCACCTGCTGTTGAAGGACTGCAGCGTGGCCGACGGACCGACCGCCGTGGTGCCGGGCAGTCACCGATCGGGCCGGCTCACACCGCTCTCGCAGATCGAAGATCCCGACCTCACCTACGACGGCCGCCCGCCCGTGCTCCTCGAGGGCGAGGCCGGCGATGTTGCGCTGTTCGTGTCGGATGTATGGCATCGAGGCACCCCTGCAAATGGCGGGAGCGGGCGGCTGTTCCTACAGGTCCACTACGGCCGGCGTGACATCGCACAGCGAATCCGCACGACCGACGCCGCGAATCAACTGTCGCCCGAAGCGATCGCGCGTGCGATCACGCGGCGAGAGCGCGACCTCGTCGGACTCCACGAGCCCTACTTCTACGACGGCTGATGAGAATGTTGCCAGCGTGAACCTGATCGACATCGTCTCGACCTATTCCTCGTTCGGTGATCACCACACGGGTACGTCCGTCGATCGCGAGACGTCGGCATGGCTCGTCGATCTGTTGGGAGATCTCGGGGCGACGCATCGCGAGGAGACGTACGAGTTCGAGCGATTCGTCGGTGAGGCCGAGCTGCACGTGGACGGCGATCCGGTGCCGTCGCTTCCCGTCTTCTACAGCGCCGTCGGGCGGCACATCTGCGATCGGGTCGAGGTGGTTCGCGTGCCGTTCAATCGGTGTGGAACTGCCCACGGGCTCGATGACGTGCTGGTGGGTCGTACTGGTGGCGTTGCCGTGGCGGTGGACGGTCCCGACGACCTGGCGGTGCAGTGCAACCGTGTGCCGCTCAACGGGTCGCGGCCGGCGGTCGTGGTCCCGGGGAACTGGGCCGACCGGGTGCAGCGCGGCGCCTCGCTCCGCTTCGACGCCCGGCTCGAACGATCGGAGAGCTCGAACATCATCGCCGAGCTCGGCGCTCCGAATCATTCCCCCGTCACGATCACGACGCCGTTGACCGCATGGACCCCGGCGGCGGGCGAACGCGGCAGCGGGCTGGCGATCGCACTGGCGCTGATGGTGGAACTCGCCGCCGCCCATCACGTGACCTTGGTGGCCTGCAGCGGCCACGAGCTCGACCACCTCGGACTTCGGCGGTTCTTGGCGGGCAGCGACGTGATCGCGGAGTGGGTCATCCACCTCGGCGCGTCGGTCGGTGCCGTCGAACCCGGTGCCGACGGCACACCGGCGCTCGGCCGCCATCGGTACGTCCTGACGGATGCACCCGGCGAGACCCGAGCGGCGATCGCGGCGCGAGTTGCGGGCGCCAACTGGACGCTGCTCGACCTCGACCCATGGCCCGGCGAGGGCGGCACGTGGCGCGACGCGGGAGCATCGGTGCTGTCGTTCATCGGCCAGTTCCCCTACTTCCACACCGCTGCCGACATCCCCGCCCACGCCGTCACGTCCGACACGCTCGAACTCGCGAAGACCGTCGCCCTCGATGCGGCGCGAGTGTTTCTCGCCGAGCGCTGATCCCAACAGGCGATCGCCGCCACGCCACGCCACGAGGAGCGGTACGCACGGCGGTTACGTTGGCGCGATGGACATCGGAATCTTCGGAGGCGTCAGCGGACGCAGTGGGCTGGACGGAATCATCGCCGACGTGCGAGCAACGGCCGACGCCGGCTTCGCCTCCTACTGGTTGCCGCAGCTGGTGCAGAACACCGAGGCGATGAACGTCATCGGCGCGGTTGCGCAGCACGTGCCGAACATCCGCTTCGGGACCTCGGTCGTGCCGACCTACCCCCGCCACCCGATGGTGATGGCCGAGCAGGCGATGACCACCAGCATGTTGACCCGGGGTCAGTTCACGCTGGGCATCGGCCTGTCGCATCAGCCCGTGGTCGAGGGGATGTGGGGCCAGTCGTTCGACAAGCCGCTGCGCCACCTCCGCGAATACCTCGACGTGCTGATGCCGCTCCTCGGCGGCCAGTCGGTCAGCTTCGTCGGCGAGACCGTCACGGCGCGCGGCAAGCTCGACATCGATGCGGTCGAGCCACCGGTGCTGGTGGCCGCGCTCGGTCCGCAGATGCTTCGTCTGGCGGGCGCTCGCTGCGCCGGCACGATCACGTGGATGACCGGGGCGTCGACGCTGGCCTCGCTCACGGTGCCGACCATCAGTGAGGCTGCCGAGGCTGCCGGTCGACCTGCTCCTGAGATCGCGGCCGGCTTCCCCATCTGGGTCACCGACGATGCCGACGCCGCCCGCGAGAACGCCGCCCGGACGTTCAAGATCTACGGGCAGTTGCCGTCATACCGGGCGATGCTCGACCACGAGGGTCTCGCCGGACCGGAGGACGTCGCCATCATCGGCGACGAGGCAACCTGCGCCGATCGGATGGACGAACTCGTCGCCGCCGGCGTCACGTTGTTCGCCGCATCGGAGTTCGCCGACAACCCCGAAGGCCGCGCTCGAACCAGGGCGTACCTCGCCAGCCGACTCTGATGGAGCTCTCGGCGCGGTCGTTGGGGTGGTTGCGCTACCTCCACCGCAAGGCGCACACCCCCGACGACTGGGGCCGAACCGGGTCGCCGCACCCGCACTGGGACAATCGTTCCGACGCGCCAATGGCGAGTTGGCATCGATTCGATCTCGTCGACTCGTCGTACGCGATGGGCCTCATGGCGCACCGCACCCCGGCGTGGACCGAGCCGTACGTGGCGATCCTCGATCAGCTCATCGAGCGGCACACCGGCTGGTGGTCGGCCGCCGATTGGCTCACCCAGTTCGGCCACGACCCCGACCGGGCGAACTATCCCGACATCTACCGGCTCTTCATCCCCCAGGAACTGTGGGGCGACTACGACGTGCCGGGCTGGACGGCCAATGGCATCGAACCGTGGGGCGTGCAGATGGATCCGATTGCCGCCGATGGCATGTTGTTCTACAAGGGGTTCCTGCTCGTACTGCTCGGCATTCGGTCGATGATCGATCCCGACGATCGTTGGAACCAGCCGTTCGAGATGATCCGTGACGGCGACAACACGTTCACCTGGACCCACAGCCAGATCGCCGACCACCTCCGCCGACAGTGGTTGGCTGCGCCGATCGGATGCCATTGAGAGAACACCAAGGTCTGGCCGTTTTGACTGGCCGGAGCTGGCCTCGGTCTGAGGCTCCACGACAACCGACACGGCACGGACTTCCACCAGCAGGCATTTGACCCGTGGTGGGCCTACGCCCGTGAGCAGTACCTCGATCTGGCCGGTGACGTGCCTCCACAGATGACGACCTTCTACTACGACCCGGTGTTGGACGTTCATCATCGACTCCCCGTGTTCGCGGCGCTGACGACCTCGTTCTACGCGGCCCCGCAGGTGCCTGAAGATGCCCGCCGACTCTTCGACGCCGGGAGTGCGATGTTGGGTTGGGACGGCCCGCTCGCTGTTCCGTTGTCGGCGAACCGCGGGGCGGGGTCGTCGCTGGTGCTCGCCCGTGAGTGGGGATTGGATGACCTCGCCGACCGGCTGGCGACCGCCATCGAGGCCTCGTACGAACCGACCTGGGACACGGCGCTCGGTGAGTTCACCTGGGGGATGGGGCTGAACGAGCCGTACCCGCGTGGTCAGTTCAATGCCTTCCTCGCGGCGGCGGAGGCAGCGGGCCCGGGCCTGTGGACCCGGTTGTCAGCGGCTCCGCTCGACGCGTGCGCGCAGATCGTCGACGTCGATTTCCCGGCGATGGCGTTCACCCGTGCCGAGTGGATCAACGGCAACCTGCACCTCCGCCTGGCCCCGCTTCGCGAGGACCGCAACGTCTTCACGAGCTTCAGATTGGTCGGCGCCGAGCCCCGTCAGTGGGACGTCCACGGCCTCGACGGCGTCGGCCTCGATCTCACCACGAGTGGATTGAACATCAGAGTCCCAATGGTCGCCGCCGACCTCCAACTCATCCGCAGCAGCTACTGAAACCCGGTTTGCGTGACAGTTCTGTTGGCCCGTCCCAATGGAAATGTCACGCAAACAGGTGGGGAGGAGGGAGGTTTGGGTTTCGGCGAGCGTTTCGGATGCCGACGTGGGAGGATCGGGCCATGGCACGTGTGCACTTCGAGCTGACCCGGCGATTCGATGCGCCGGTGTGCAAGGTCTGGGACGAGCTCGTCGACTGGCCCGGCCACGGTGCCTGGATCCCGGCGACGAAAATAGAGGCGGAGCCGGGTGACCCCACAGCGGTGGGCTACACGTTCACGGCGTGGAGCGGCTTTCGGCCGTTGGCGTTGGAAGATCGCATGCGGGTGACCCGTTGCGACTGGGACGAAACGGCCGGCACGGGCGTCTGCGATGTCGACAAGCTCGGCCCGGTCCTCGGCGGATCGGCCGGATTCACGGTTCGCACCGATGGCGCCGGCACGATCCTCATATGGCGCGAAGACGTCACGGTGCGATATCTGCCGGGCTTCCTCGCCCCAGTGGCGGCGCTCGCCGGGCGTGTCGGTTTCCGGATGGCACTGCGAGGGCTCGACAAGGTGCTTGCCCGCTCCTGAACCGTCAGGTCAGCGCTTCGAGTTGCTCGAGGTCGCGCCGCGCGTAGCGGTTGTGCCAGAACTCCTCTTCGAAGACGGTGAAGATGCACTCCTGCAGCGGGTGTGGGCCGTTCTCGGGCACGTCGATGGGTTGGGTCAAGTCGGCCGTCGTGACCGCGGCGAGGTACTCCCGAAACCGGGTCGCGCGTTCGGCGCGCACGGCGAGAGCATCCGAGACCGACGGCGTCAGGTCGTACTCGAGGCCGGGCCACGGGAAGTCGACCGAGCCCGAGTTCGGCATCCCGATCGGGTGGAACGGCTCCGCGAGGACCGGCGCCGTGAACCACTTGTCGATCGCGAAGACCAGATGTCGCAGCGTCTGGACGAAGGACCATTCGCCGCCGACGGATTGATGCAGCAGGCCTTCGGGGAGGGCGAGCGCCCGGGTGATCGTCGTCGCCCATTCCGCTTCGAGGGCCGCCCATGCGGCGCGCATACCCGCCGGGTCGGCAGGACGCAGCATCGCCCGCAGCGGATACCACGGATCACGTTCGTTCACGTAGTTCGTGACGTCGACACCGTTGATGACGACCCCGTCGACCAGCGCGTCGATGTCGACATTGACGAGCCAGGCGTGGCTGATGGTGGCGTCGGTCAGGTTGACGTCACGGAACTGCGCGCCGGTGAGGTCGGCGCCCCAGAACACAGCCCCGGCAAGATCACCTTCGAATTCCTCCGGCATGGTCCTCCTCTCGAACCGATTCAGGCCTGGCCGGCCTCGGTGCCCCGGAAGAGCTCGTCGATCCGAAGTGTGTGGGTGGGCTCGGCCGCTCCGCGTGAAACGTACACACACGCCAGCCGATCCTTGATGGCACCGAGGATCGTGGAGACGACGCCGAGCGCTTGGCCCTGCGCGTCGATCGGAGCATCCTCCATCACGGCGTGCCAGATCTGCTCCTCGAGGGCGTTGATCGCCCGCTGAAGTTCGCTGAGCTCATGACCCGTCTGCAGGCGCTCGGCCGCGATGTCGTCGGCCCGCGTCAGCGCGGCGTCGAGCTGCTTGTCGGTGGCCGCAACAACCACCACATCGAACAGCGTGGCGAGCCGCTTCGTGGTCTCCTCGGCGCCTGCCGCCTCGTAGTGGGGGAGACGTCGGCCGGCCACCTCGGCATCGGCGCTCTCCAGAATGGAGGAACGGTGGGCAACGAGAAATCCGGCGACGTCAAAGGAATGTTCCACGAAGTGAGACTATGCCCACAAGCTCCTACGACATCGTTCCTCCCATCGCATCGCAACCTCACATCACCGTCAGACCCCTGACGTGAGCTGGTCGCAGCCGGTGCCGGCGAGCAGTGCGTCGGTCGCGGCGCGATCGCCGGGGGAGAGGGCGGCGTACTGTTCGCGCAGCCACGTGAGGCATTTGCCCTGGTAGGCGAAGGGGCCTTGGCGATACTCCTGGCCGTCGATCTCGCAGACCATCTCCTCGGTGCCCGCCTGCAGCGCCTCGGCGTTGGCGATCATGAACGGGGCGTAGGTCCGACCGATCTCGTGGAGCAGGGCGATCGTCGTGGTGGGGATGTCGTCGCGCCCGACCCACCCGTCGTCGCCGGTGGTGGTCCACCACGAGAGGTCGTCGGTCATGTCGACCCAGTTCGCAACGCGAGGCGCCCTGGCGATCGCGATGCGCGCCGACTCCGGATCCCAACCGACGAGTTGGCGCAGCTGACCGAACAGCCCGAAGTCGCCACGTCCCGGACGCTCACCGAGCAGGAACATCCGCGTGCTCACGCCGGCATCGAGGAGATCGAGCAGCCGGCCGTACGAGTCCTCGATGATCGGACGATTCGCGTCGGTCGAGCCGACCAGTGCCCTGCGACCGATCTGGCGGTCTGTGATGTATCGCTGCATCCGCTGCCAGTCGCCGTCGCTCACCTGCAGGTTCTGATCGAGCGGCAGCAGCTTGGCCGCCTTGTCGATGGCGTCGTCGTAGTACCACCGGTAGTGGTACATCATCTTGGTGACCCACTCGTCGCCGTAGTCCTCGATCAGGTAGTCGATGAATGCGACGACCGGATCGGTCGGCACCAGGCTGCGCTCGGCGAACATCGTCTCGAGGCGTTCGATCTGCGGGCTCGAATCGATCATCGCCTCGGTGTACTCGCCGTCGGCGTCGGGGAAGGCGATCACCGGGATGAGTCGAACCGGTACGGGCGGCAGATGGTCGTCCTTCGAGCCACGCAGCACCCACGTGAACGGGATCCGCCGGTACCGCAGCACCGCCCGCATCTTCAACGAGTACGGCGAACCGTAGCCGCCACCGAGCTGCAGCGGGTGTTGGCCGGTCATTCGGCGACGGACTCGGCGAGGCGGTCGATGGTGGGGCGCACGATCATCGTGTAGGTGTCGGCGATCGCCTTCTCACGGTGGTCCTTCTGCGCTTCGAGGCGCTCGGGGTCGGTGACGACGGCCATGAACGCTCGCTTGCTCGGGAACTCGTTGAAGCGCGCCTGATGCCATGCTCGACCGTCGCCGATGATCGTGCCCTCCACGGCGAACCAGCCGGCGATCCTCACGCCGTGCTTGGAGGCCGAGACGGCCGCCGCCGAGGTGTACGCCTCCATCTCGGTTGGCGTGATGTGCGCCGCTTCGGCGTCTTCGAAGCGGATGACATGCAGCACCATGACGGGGCCGTCGTCGTCGGTCGGGGGGAAGGGCACGTCGGCCCAGTCGACCTCGCTGACACCCGCGGGCGCCGTCGGGTACGGCATCGGCTGGCACCCCATCACGATGGTCTGCTCCATGCCGGCGTCCTTGTGTTCGTGCGACGTCTTGAACTCCGGCCGCGACTGCATCTCGATGAACGCACGACGGGTCGGGTACTTCACCACGCCGATGCGATCCCAGATCGGCGCGTCGCCGAGCAATTGCTGGTCGACGGTGCCGAAGAACACCGGCTTCGCACCGATCGCCGCCAGCGAATCGAGTGGCGAGTACTCGTCGTCGGCCTCCTGTCCGCTGAGGGTCGACTCGCGGCCGTCCGCGTACTTGGCGACCTCGCGGTACTTCATCAGGTTCACCATCCAGACCGGGCCGTCCTCGTCGGGCGGGGTGGTGGCGAGTCGCATCCCGTACTCGCGGTCGACCTGGCCGTAGCTGGGTGAGTTCGTGCTCATGTTCGTGCTCCTTGGGTTGGTTCGGCTGCGTCGACGACGAGTTGCATCATTTCGCGGGCCACCATCGGGCCTGCGTTCTGGTTCTGGCCGGTGACGAGGTTGCCGTCGACGACCCAGTGGTTGGCGAGCGGGTCACGGAAACGTGACGCGCTCTCGAACAGTGCACCCATCGCCCGCAACTCGGTTTCGGGATGCTGCGGTGTCGACTCGATGCCGAGCTCGCGCACCTGCTTGTCGGTCACCGCCGACACCTTGCGACCCTTGACGAGCGGCTCGCCGTCGGTGCCCTTCGCGTTGCGCAATCCGAGCGGTCCGTGGCACACCCCACCGATCACCTTGCCGAGCGCGTTGGCGTGGGTGATCTGGTCGGCGAGCGCCTCGGAGAAGCCGAGGTCGAAGGCGGCGCCCCATCCGCCGGCCAGGAACACGATGTCGTAGTTCGCCATGTCGAGGTCGGCGATCGCGAGCGAGTTGGTGACCTTCTCCCGTAGCACGTCATCAGCGAGGAAGCGGTCGTCGTCGGGGGCCCGGAGTACCGGCTTGAGCGACTGCGGGTCGACCGGGATCACCCCGCCGAGCGGGCTGGCCACATCGACGTCCATGCCGGCGTCGAAGAACGCGTAGTAGGGCACCGTCATCTCGCTGGCGAACACGCCGGTGGGTTTGCCGATGTCGAGCGTGCCGTGGTTGGTCGCGATCACGAGGGCTCGTCGGCCGAACAGGTCGAACTCGCGGGCGTCGGGATCGTCGGGGTGCATTCCGAGCTTGTGCAGCGCCTTGCGCAGCGCACGCGCCGGCGCCGGTGGGCGCTTCATCTCTGGGGTGAGCTTGCGGCGCGATGCATAGGGCCACGGGTGGTGTCGTTCGGGCACGCGGTCGGCGCGTTCCTGCTTCAGCACCGCCTTCATGTGGGCGAACACCGAGGCCACCGCCGGGTCGTTCCACCGGTTGTTCGCCTCGATCGGGTCGTCGTCGAGGTCGTACAGCTCCCACTGATCCGGAAGCACAGCGGTACGGAACGTGTCGCCGCCGGCACCGCTCGACGCCAGTTGACGCACGCCGGGTTCGGTCCACGTCGCCGGGTCGTCGAACGTTCGCACCAGCTTCCACAGGTGATCCGACCCGCCGTCCGTCTCGGCGACGCGGACCACGAGGCCCTCGAAGTTCGACGCCACATGGGCGGGCACCTGGATGCGCAACGGCGCAGGTGGCTTGGCCGCGCGGCCGAGGCGACGGGCCAGCCCCGACGCACCCGAGTCGCCTTCGAGCATGTTGTCACGGGTCATGAGGTACACGGGTCGGTCGGTGTCGGCAGGCGCACCGTCGACGACGGGCATCAGGTTGCGCCCGGGCAGCGGGTGCACCTCGGTGAACGACTCGCGCAGCACCGCGGCG
>DASQFE010000478.1:0-5101 GCA_035633295.1 Ilumatobacteraceae bacterium
GTCGCGCAGATTGCGGCAAGGTGAATGTCAGGCAGCGCGTAAGTGACGTTCCGATGATCGAGTGCGCCGACCGGTGGCCTCCGGGGCCCTCGCTGTCAGGCCCGTCGGTGAACGGCGAAGGAGTGCATCAGCCCGACTGACCGACGCTGGATGGACAGTTCGCACCATCGCGATCGACGACATCACCCAACAATCACCGCCGAAGATCAAGTCGACCGAGTCACAATCCAACACCGCAACGGAATCATCGTCGCAATCACCGTCGGCTGACACCAGATCCGCGCTCCACGGCACCATCCTCGAAGCCGGGGCCGAAGCCGGGTCCGGCCTCGGATGGGCGAGTTGGGATTACGCGTGATGCAGTGTGCGCCGTCCCGGAGCGGGCGGTACTGGCGGCGGTTCGTCCGCTGACACCAATTGGTCGATCCACGTCGAGACGGTGGTGACCGTTGACCGAGCGTCACGTTGCACGGGATCGGACCAAGATCTCTTCGGGTGAGTGCAACTCGTCGGTCATGTCGTCCGTACTGCACGTCGAACAAGCCATCGGCCGGCGATCGTCCGTCGGCACACTCGACGCCGACCGGCGTCACTAGCGTGCTCACGCACGAGAAGAGGAGGAACCTCATGGGTCTTTCGAAGAAGTATCTGCTCATCTCGCTCGCCGCCACCATCGGCATCGGCGCAGGCGTCATGACCAACGTGGCTGCCCTGTCGGGTGCTCGTACCAGCCCGAGCGGCGCGCCATCTGTCCCGCTGGTGGCACACCTGAAGGGTGGTTCCGAGGAAGTGCCGACTGCGGGCGACCCGGACGGTTTCGGCTTCGCCGTCGTCAACGCCAGTCCCGCCAAGGGCGAGGTGTGCATCCAGCTCACCACCACGAACGTCGGGCCCTGGACGCTCGCGCACATTCACGAGGGTGGCGTGGGCGCCGCCGGCCCGGTCAGGGTCGACTTCGCCGTGACCGGCACCGAGACCGGCCCCGAGCTCACGAAATGCGTGAGCGCAGACGGGGTGCTCATCAACCGGATCATCGCCGATCCGGCCAGCTTCTACGTGAACGTCCACAGCGCCGAGTTCCCCGCTGGTGCAGTACGCGGGCAGGTGGCCGCTCGCTCGAGCGAGACACAGTTCAACCCGGTTCCCGTTCGCGTGTACGACTCGCGTGGTCTCCCGGCCGGCAAGATCAAGGTCAACGAGACGCGACAGGTCGATTTGCAGCTCCCGGCCGGAGTGCGCGCCGGCGTCATCACCGTCACGGTGACCGAGACCGAGGTCGGCGGCTTCTTGACCGTGTACGCGGGCGGAGTCTCTGCAGTGCCCAACTCGAGCACCGTGAACTGGACCACGAGCGGGACCGCGGTGGCCGCCACGACAATCGTGGCGGTCGACGAGAACGGCAGGATCTCGATCACCGCCGGGCAGAACGCCACCCACGTCATTGTCGATATGACCGGGTTCGTCATCTGATCGATCCCTCATCGAGTTCCTGACAGACAGCGTGCCGGGGCCCTCGGGCGAGCGAGTTGGGACTCTGCGGAGTGCAGTGTGCGCCCTTCGCGAAGCGGGCGGTCCTCGCATCGGATCGTCCGCCCAGCAATTGGTCGGTCCATCATCGAGACGTTGGTGACCGTGGGCTGAACGCTCTCCGTTCACCGAGCGTCGTCACGTTGCCCGGGGTCTGAACAGAATTTCTTCGGGTGAGTGCAACTCGTTGTTGATGTCGTCCGTATTGCACGTCGAGCATCCCATCTGCTGGCGATCATTCGTCGGCACCATCAAGGAGCCATCATGAACAGCTCACGCAAACTCTTTCCCATCGTCGTTCCCGGTGATGACGGTGCGACCGGATCCGCTGCTCTCACTCTCAACCAGGGTCAGGACGAGATCTGTTTCGACTTCGAACTCGTTGGTCTCACGACGCCGGCGGGCCGGGCCCATATCCATCGCGGTGCCGCCGGCGCCAATGGTGGTGTCGTCGTCGAGTTCTACGAGACCGCTGAGCCTGCTTTGACCGAGGGCTGCGTGGCTGTCGACGGGGCGCTTGTCAAGGAAATCCGGAAGAACCCGGCAGGCTTCTATGTGAATGTGCACAACTCGACTGCACCGGCCGGCGCCGTGCGCGGACAGCTCGGGCGCTGAGTTCGACGGTTCCGGGTGAATCAGCATCGCCTCCTCGAGCGTTTCGCCGCCGGCGACTCTGATGCGATCAGGGTCGTGTACGACGCGTACAGCCAGCCTGTGTTCTCCCTTGCGCTTCACGCTCTCGGAGACCGTGGGTTGGCCGAGGAGGCGATGCAGGACACGTTCGTCAAGGCATGGAAAGCCGCCGGTCGTTACGACGCCGATCGTCCCTTCGGCCCGTGGATCTACTCGATTGCTCGCCGCGTTGCCGTCGACGTCTACCGGCGTGAGCGACGCCATCGGGGACACGGAACGCTCAGCGACAACGACGTGATGGCGCTCCCCGATCATTTCGAGCGACTGTGGGAAACCTGGGAAATCCGGGTCGCCATCGGCGAACTGAGCGTCGATGACCAGTTCGCGCTCGAAGCGGCGCATTATCGGTCGTTGACTGCGCAAGAGGCAGCCGACGAGATCGGTGTGCCGGTCGGCACGATGAAGTCCCGATTGTCCAGAGCACACCAGAAACTGGCCGGACGGCTCGGCCATCTCGACGAGGCAACAGCATGAATTGTCAACAGCATCAGGCCGAGTACATCGCCGACGCTTCCAATGCGGCGTTCGACCGCCACCTTGCGACCTGTTCGTCGTGCAGGCGAGCGGTGCCGTTCCTCTATGCCACTCGTGTCTCCCTGGCTGATCCGGTGCTGTGGGAGGCGCCGCCAGCCGATGGCGTGGACCGGCTTCTCGCGTCGATTTCGGGAACCACCCAGTCGAACGTGCAAACACGTGGTCGCCGAAGCTGGTTCGTGCCGGCTTGCGCTGCGGCCGCAGTCGTGCTCCTCGCCGTTGCCGCGACGACGATCGCCGTATTGCGCCTCACCGATGACGCCGACTGGCAGGTCGCGTTGGCCGCGGAAGCTGCGTTTCCTGATGCTGTTGCGAGCATCGAGGGCTGGGACACCGACACCGGGACACGAATGCGGATCACCATCGACGGCATCGACGATGTCGCCGACGAGGGCTTCTACGAAGTGTGGATGACCTCACCCGATGGCCAGCACATCTCGGCTGGCACATTCCGCTCGGCAGGGACCATCGACACCTGGTCCGCGGTTCGCCGCGCCGACTTCCCACGATTGTGGATCACGTTCGAACCGTTCGATGGCGACCCGAGCCCATCGGGTCGGACCGTGCTCGACACGACGACCTGACACCAACCAACCTCAAACTCAACAAGGAGTCACCATGAAGCGAATCTCGACCATACTCATCGCACTCGCGCTCGTGGCCGCCGCCTGCGGTTCCGACGACTCCGGAACCACCAGCACCGAACCCGCCGGAACGGAATCGGCGCAAACGGAATCGTCGGGAACGAACGCGGTGCCAGCCGCCCCATCAACCGACAGCGATGTTGCCGACACCTCGGCGACGCTGACGCTCAGCCTGGCGGACACCAACGTCGGAACCGTCGTCGTCGATGGCGACGGCAACACCGTGTACCTGTTCACCAACGATGACGGCACTCCTACCTGTTACGACACGTGTGCCGACACCTGGCCGCCCGTCCCGGCCCCAGCTACAGCCGGCGCGGGCGTCGACTCCGACCTGATCAGTTCGGCCACACGCGCCGACGGCACTGAACAAGCAACCTACGGCGGCTGGCCTCTGTACTACTACGCCGCAGACACCGCACCCGGCGACACCAACGGCCAAGGCATTGGCGAGGCGTGGTTCACGATCGACGCCACCGGCAACGCCATCGACGCCCCGATCGACGACGGGTACTAACCCGAACTCCACTCTGCGGGATTGCCGAGTGCGCTGCTTGGATTGAAGTCGCACAGCATTCGTAGTTGGAGCGCCGTGATTCTGCGTGGCGAAGTGTGGGAGCGTCGTGGGCGAACGAGAGATGAGCACCCACCGGTCATCTGAGCGCACGGGGCTCAGCCTGCACACTCTCCGGGTCTCAGGGCGGCGATTGCTCACGTGGCCGGCGGACCATGCCGGTGAGTGTGTGGCCGAGATACTCGGTCTGGCCGATGATCTCGAATCCTCGCTTCGCGTAGAGGTCGATGTTCGACTGTGTCGCGGTTTCGAGATAGCACGGCACCCCAGCAGCATCAGCGCGGGATGTGCCCACTTCCACCAGCGCCGACCCCAGCCCCTGACCCTGGCATTCAGCGCGTGCGCCGACCGCGAGGAGATACCAGTGCGGACCGTCGATGGACTTATGAAAGGCTTCCGTCTTGGGGAGCGATTGGATGAATCGACGACTTCCGTTGATCGCCAGCCGGAACGGCATCTTGGCGAACCCGATCCGGAGCATCCGACCGACGCCCAATTCGCCGCTGTCGGGCGGAATCCAGACAGCGACGGCCGACGTGTCGTCGGTGGCCCAGACCTCGCCCCATCGCAACCCGTACTGCAACGTAAGGCTCATGAACCAGGCTCCCCAGCGCTGCCGCCTTACCTCGTCTGGGGCGGCGATCTGGAGGAGCGGATCGTCGAAGAACGCTTCACCCAAGGTGGCGGCCGCGGCATCGGCGTCATCTACATCGAGGCGCTGGATCTCCATATTGGTCTCCTGGACTGACGGCGCCAACATCAGCGCCTCGGTGTACGCCGAACTTGGCCTGGCTGAGCGCACCCTCGTCCGAGGCGTGCGAAGGGTGCGCTCCACTTTCTACGGCTCGCGAACGCCTACAAACCGGTCGACCCCGTCGCCGTCCTGCCGATCCACCAACGACTCGTCGAACACGAACTCGTGAACACCCACGCCCAGCGACGCCGGGAGCTTGGGTACGATGTCGTCATGGCCAAGACCGCCGCGGAGCTGCGCGAGGAGGTGCTCGCGCTCCCCGCCCAGGAGCGAGCGCGGATCGCCTCAGATCTTCTCGCCAGCCTCGACAGCGAGGCCGTCGACGAAGGAGAGATCGACCAGCTGTGGTCGGCTGAGACGCAACGGCGAGCAGCG
>DASQFE010000479.1:0-10968 GCA_035633295.1 Ilumatobacteraceae bacterium
CAGTCATGAGTACTGCAGCAGTGATCGCCATCGCCATCGGCGTGGTCGTGGTTCTCGGCGCCATCTCCTTCTTCACCATGGCGCGTCGTAGCGACGTTCGCGGCGCCGGCGCACTATCCGGTGAGACCGTGCAACGAGATCGAGCGGCCCGCAAGCAGACCGATCCGATCGTCGATGCACCGACGGCTGCCTCGGTCGAGGCAGCCGGTCTGGCCTCGCGGAGCACTGACGTCGAACTGCGCCCTCAGGCCGAAATCGTCGAGTGGACGCCGCCCGACCCCGAAATGATCGGCGTCACACGCCGCCAGTTCTTCAACCGGGCAACCGTGTCGCTCATGGGTATCGGCATCGGAGCCTTCGCGGCGGCCGCATTCGTGGCGTTCCTTTGGCCGAGCGGCACCGGCGGCTTCGGCGGCGACGTCGCCATCGGCAAGATCGACACCGTCAAGGCCGGCATCAAGCAGGCCAACGGCTTCTACTACGTGCCCGAGGCGCGTTCGTGGGTCACCGAGTATCCGGCCGACGCGCTGCCGCTCGCCGAAACGTTGTACCCCGAGTCGTTGCTCGTGTCCATGCGGCAGGGGTTGAGCGTCCTGAGCCAGAAGTGCCCGCACCTCGGCTGCCGTATCCCCCAGTGCCCCACGAGCCAGTGGTTCGAATGCCAGTGTCACGGATCGCAGTACAACCGCAACGGTGAGAAGAAGGCCGGCCCCGCGCCGCGCGGCATGGACGGGTATCCGGCAACGATCGCTGCGAATGGCGATGTCTCGATCAACACCGGCCAACTCGTGCCCGGCCAGCCCATCGGCACCAACACGACCGGCCAGGAAGCCGAAGGCCCGCACTGCACCAGTGGTGAGCACTGATGATTGCACTCACAACGACGACGATCGGCATCATCGGCCTGGTCGTCATTGTTGCCGGCTGGATCATCTACGGGCTGTTCAACGTGGTGGCCGGCCGCAAGGAGGTTGGCTCGGAGATCGAACTGGCTGCCAACCTCAAGCCGTACTACGACGACGAAACCCTGGAAGGTCCGCGACTCGAGCGCGTGCAGTTCTGGGGCGTCGTATTGCTCGCCGTGATCGTTGTTGCGCTCCCGCTCTACTGGGTGTTCGAGCCGAGTCGGCAAGCCGGCGCCGAGGAGAAGTGGGATGCCCGTTTCGCCAGCTGGGGTTCTCAGCTCTTCCAGCCGACCGCCGAGGGCGGATTCAACTGTGCCGGCTGCCACGGCGGCATGCAGGCCGTCGGTGGCGAGGCGCCGTTCACGGTCACCGATCCGGTGACCCAGGAGGTGCAGGCCGTCAACTGGAAAGCGCCGGCGCTGAATACGGTGCTCTACAAGTTCGACGAGAGCGAAATCCGCTTCATCCTCAACTACGGCCGTCCGTTCTCACCGATGTCGCCCTGGGGACTCGTGGGTGGCGGCCCGATGAATGCCCAGCAGATCAACAATCTGATTGCGTACATGAAGAGCATCCAGATCCCCCGTGAGAACTGCGGCGAGGGCGAGGATCCCCTCGTCTGCGACTCCGGCAACCTTCCCGCAGAGTTGCAGACCGAGGTCCAGACCGCTGCCGAGAAGGCCGTCGCCGACGGTGAGGCCGACACCGTCGGTGAGGCGTTGTTCAACCTCGAACTGGGCAGTGGCGCCTACAGCTGTGCACGCTGTCACACGCTCGGGTGGAGCTACGGACAGCCTGGCGTGTCGGGCCAAGGTGCGTTTGGTTGGAACCTCACCGGCGGTTCGGTCAACAACCACTTCGCCAGTCAAGATCAGCTCGTCGAGTTCCTCCAGAACGGCTCAGAGTTCGGAAAGCTGTACGGTCGTAACGGGCAGGGCTCCGGCCGGATGCCCGGATTCGGAAGTCTGCTCACCGACGAGCAGATCGACGCCATTCTCGAGTACGTACGGAGTCTGTGAACCATGTCGTTGTTGGCAATCGGATGGAACCCCGAGCTTCGGGGCCTACTCACCGTCATCATCGCTGTGGTCATCCTGTGCGGGAGCATCTACGGCATCATGGCCACCAACCTGGGTTCGCGACTCGCGTTCCTGGTGGCGCTTGCGGGCCTCGCGGGCTGGATGATGTTGATGGGCGCCGTCTGGCTGATCTACGGCATCGGCCTGCGTGGCCCCGACCCGACCTGGCAACCGGTCGCCGGATCCGCGGTGTTGCAGGACGTGAATGCGCTCGGCTCCGCCGGGGTGCTCGACCCGAACGCCGACGTTGCCGAGGATGCAACGGCCACCGAGTCGGCCGAAATCGTGAGTGCCGCATTCCTCGACCAGGGTTGGGTGTTGCTCGACAAGGCGTCACCGGCGTTCGGCCAGGCGCAAGCCGCCGCCACCGAGATCCTCATCGAAGAGGAAGCGTTCACCGCCGGTCAGTTCGAGATCGTCGAGGTCTTCGACATCGGAGGCGAGCGCTATCCGAAGATCAACGACTCACTCGACTTCCTCGCCTTCCGGCACACGCCGCACTATGTGGTTGCCGAGGCGGCGTCGTTCGTGCCGGTACGCACCGAGCCTGGCCGAGCGCCCGTGCCGCCCGAGGTCGACGAGAGCCGCCAGCGCATCTACGTCTACATGATCCGTGATCTCGGTGCCCGTCGCCAACCGCCGGCGGTGCTGTTGGTCGGTGCCGGTTTGATCTTCTTTGCGCTGTGCTACCTGCTCAACCGTCGTGACCGGGTCCGCCGGGCCAACCTTGCTCAGCCCTTGCCGGCTGTCAGGATCGAAGCCACTGTCGTTGCCCCTGAACGCGAGAAGGTCGACGTCGGCGTCTGAACATGGGTCAGTACCTTCCGATCGCCGTGTTGTTCATCCTCGCCGTGGTGTTCGGCGTGTTGAGCTTCGCTGCGTCGCGACTGCTGGCGCCGCGTCGGCCGTCGATCGCCAAGGAGGCGCCGTACGAGTGCGGCATCGTGCCGAGTCGTGAGCCGCCCGAGAGGTTCCCGGTGAGCTTCTACATCGTGGCGATGTTGTTCATCATGTTCGACATCGAGATCATCTTCCTCTACCCCTACGCGGTGTCGCATTCGACACTCGGCGCGTACGGATTCTGGGCGGTACTCGCGTTCTCGGTGGTGTTCTTCGCGACGTTCGTCTACGAGGTTGCCCGTGGTGGTCTCGACTGGGGCCCGCTGCAGCGCGGCAGGCTGCTGTTGACAGACGCGGCGATGGTGTCGCCGGAACGTACGATGGTGACCACGGTCCGGCGTGTCGGTGCCGAGGGCCGCCTGGCACCTGCGGGCACTGAAGAAGCCGCATAGCGAGACTGGAGTCATCAGTATGGGCATCGTCAACGATGTACGCGACGACGGCCTCGGTGGCCTGTCACACAACGTCATCACCGGCAAACTCGAGGACCTCGTCAACTGGTCGCGGGCGCGCTCGTCGTGGCCCGCGTCGTTCGGCCTCGCCTGCTGTGCCATCGAGATGATGGCAACCGGCGGCGCCCACTACGACATCTCCCGCTTCGGTATGGAGGTGTTCCGGGCGTCTCCCCGCCAGGCTGACATCATGATCGTCGCCGGTCGGGTCAGCCAGAAGATGGCGCCCGTCCTGCGCCAGGTCTACGACCAGATGATGGAGCCCAAGTGGGTCATCTCGATGGGTGTCTGCGCCTCATCGGGTGGCATGTTCAACAACTACGCGATCGTGCAGGGCGTCGACCAGATCGTGCCGGTCGACGTGTACGCGCCAGGGTGTCCGCCCACACCGGAGACCCTGATCCACGCGATCGAAACGCTGCACGGCTTGATCGAAACCAACCAGATCATGAAGCGGCGCGACGAGTCGGGCGCGGGCGCCAACGTCCACGTCGAGTACATCGAACCCACGGGTGTGCCCGTTCTGCTCGGAATGTCGAAGCCATGAGCGACCACGACGTCGTCCACGTTGCCCGCGATGCCTACCTCGACACGGTCAAGCATCTCGCCGACGACGGCTACACCATGTGTATCGATCTGACCGGCGTCGACTACCTCGAGTTGCCAGGGCGCTCGTTGCCCGACGGCGTCGTCGCCGAACGTTTCGAGGTGGTGGTCAACCTGCTCGACATGCGTCAGCGACGACGTATCCGTCTACGAGTGCAGGTGCCGGAGGCCGACGCCGTGCTGCCGACACTGTTCGACGTGTATCCGGGCACGGAGGCAATGGAGCGCGAGGTGTTCGACATGTTCGGTGTGGAGTTCACCGATCATCCCGACCTCACTCGCATCCTCATGCCCGAAGACTGGATCGGCCACCCACTCCGCAAAGACTTCGACGTGGGCCGCATCCCGGTGCAGTTCAAGGAGGCGAACGCATGAGCGAAGCGACCACCGACACGGCCGAAGCGACCACGAGTGAAACAGCCACAGACTTCTACGAACGCTCGGTTGCCGGCACCGACGAGGGCGAGCAGCAGCTCAGGCCGCGCAGCGAACTCAGTGCCAAGGAGCTGTTGCGCGAGGTCGGCTCCGTGCTGCGTATG
Organism: Ilumatobacteraceae bacterium; assembly: GCA_035633295.1. GTDB lineage: Bacteria > Actinomycetota > Acidimicrobiia > Acidimicrobiales > Ilumatobacteraceae > Sva-07. Next base: position 4,482 of record DASQFE010000479.1, read on the forward strand.
TCCGAAGCCGAGGCGGCGCTGCTGGGCGACCTCCCCGACGACCCCGACGACGACCAGACGATGATCATCAACATGGGCCCGCAGCACCCGTCGACGCACGGCGTGTTGCGACTCATGCTCGAGCTCCAGGGTGAAACGGTCCTGCGCTGCAAGCCCATCATCGGCTATCTGCATACCGGCATGGAGAAGACCGGCGAGCAGCTCACCTACGCGCAGGGCGGCACGAACGTCACCCGGATGGACTACCTGAGCCCGATCGCCAACGAGCTCGTGTTCTCGATGGCGACCGAGAAGCTGCTCGGCATCGACGGCGAGATCCCCGAGCGTGCGGTGTGGATTCGCATGATGCTCGCCGAGATGAGCCGCATCGCGAGCCATCTGCTCTTCATGGCCACCAACGGCATGGACCTCGGCGCAGTGTCGATGATGATCTACGGCTGGCGCGAACGCGAAGAAGTGCTGCGGTTCTTCCAGGAGGTCACCGGCCTGCGGATGAACCACAACTTCGTGCGCCCCGGCGGCCTGGCCGCCGATCTCCCGGCCGGTTGGCGTGACGGTGTGCTGTCGATCCTCGACATGCTCCCCGCCCGTCTCGACGAGTACGACATCTTGATGACCGGCCAGCCGATCTGGCGCGAGCGGCTGCAGGGCGTCGGTGTCATCACCCCCACTGAGGCCATGGCGCTCGGGGCGACCGGGCCGATCCTGCGTTCGACCGGTGTCGAATGGGACCTGCGTCGTGACCAGCCCTACATGCACTACGACGAGATGGACTTCGACGTGATCGTCGGTTCATACGGCGATGCGTTCGACCGCTTCGCAATCCGCCTCGCCGAGATTCGCGAATCGATGAAGATCGTCCGCCAGATCCTCGACAAGATGCCCGCTGGTGACTACCGCATCCAGGACAAGAAGGTGACGCCGCCACCGCGTGCGCGCATCGACGAGTCGATGGAGGCACTGATCCACCACTTCAAGATCTTCACGTCGGGCTTCAAGGTGCCCGAGGGTGAGGTGTATGTCGGTATCGAGAGCCCGCGCGGCGAGATCGGTTGCTACATCGTGAGCGACGGTTCGGCCAACCCGTATCGCATGCACATGCGTGATCCGAGTTTCGTCAACATCCAGTGCCTGCCGCACATGATGCGCGGTGGCCTTGTGGCCGACGCGGTCGCTGTGATCTCCAGCGTCGACCCTGTGCTGGGCGGGGTCGACCGATGAACGGTGTCGATCGATGAGTCGCCTCAGCGACCACAACGTGATCGTGGCGAAGGACATCATCGCCCGGTACCCCAAGCAGAAGTCGGCGTTGATCCCGCTCGTGCACCTGAGCCAGGAGCAGAACGGCTACGTCACCGACGATGCAATGCGCCACGTCGCCGAGTTGATCGACGTCACCCCGGCCGAGGTGTACGGCACTGCGTCGTTCTACGAGATGTTCCGGTTCGAGCCGACCGGCAAGTACCTCATCAACATCTGCGGCACGCTGTCGTGCCAGCTCATGGGCGCCGAGTCGCTGATGCACCACGCCGAACACACCCTCGGGGTCAAGGCAGGCTCCACCACATCCGACGGCCTCATCACGCTGCAGCACGCCGAATGCCAAGCCGCGTGCACCGAGGCACCGACGCTGCAGGTCAACTATCGCCACCGCTACCGAGTGACACCCGAGTCGTTCGATGGCCTCGTGGCCGACCTTCGTGCGGGTGCCCTCGACGGCGAGATCCCGCCGCACGGAACGCTGGCGCGCAACCGTCAGCAGATTCCCGCCGACCGCTGGGTCGGAGCTCCCGCCCCCGACGACGTCACGGAAGGACCCGCCTGGATCCAGGTGACCCCCGCATGAGTAGCAGCCCCTTTCCCCGAGCGCCGGGCTTCTACCCGGGTGACCGCCCGCAGATCGTCACGTCGCGTTTCCAGTACGACGACGGCCACACCCTCGAGCGCTACCACGCGACTGGCGGGTACGAGGGCTTGCGAGCAGCGCTCGCCACGTCGCCGACCGCTGTCTCAGATGAGGTCAAGAACTCGACACTGCTCGGGCGCGGCGGCGCCGGGTTTCCGGCGGGCACCAAGTGGGGGTTCACTCCGCAGGGTGTGTGGCCGCGCTACCTCGTGGTCAACGGCGACGAATCAGAGCCCGGCACCTACAAGGATCGCCTCCTCATGGAGTGCGACCCGCACCAGCTCATCGAGGGCTGCTTGATCGCCTGCTACGCGGCCGGGCTGTCGCAGTGCTTCCTCTATGTCCGTGGTGAGATGGCGCTCGCCCACGAGCGCATCGCGTCAGCGCTCGACGAGGCCTACGCCGCCGGCTACATCGGCAAGGACATCCTCGGCACCGACTTCGGCGTCGACATCGTGCTGCACACGGGCGCCGGCGCGTACGTCGTCGGTGAGGAGACCGCGCTCATCGAGTCGCTCGAAGGCGAGCGCGGCATGCCGCGGCTCAAGCCGCCCTACTTTCCCGCTGCGGTCGGTTTGTACGGCCAGCCCACGATCGTCAACAACGTCGAGACGCTCGCCAACCTCCCGTTCATCGCCGCGAATGGTTCGGCGGCCTACACCGCGATCGGAACGGCCACCTCGCCCGGCACACGCATGATCGCCGTATCGGGCCACGTGGTTCGCCCCGGCGTGTACGAGATCGTCAACGGGTCCACGACGTTCCGCGACCTGCTCTATGGCGACGAGTTCGCCCAGGGGATCCGCGACGGCAACGACCTCAAAGCGTTCGTGCCCGGCGGAGGCTCGGCCCCGTGGTTCACCGCCGACCAGCTCGACATCGCGTTCGAAGGTCCGCAGGCCAGTGCCGCCGGCTCGATGCTCGGCTCGGGCGCCGTGATGGTGATGGACTCCACGACCGACATTCCCGCTGCAGCGTTGTCGCTCGTGCGTTTCTATGCGCATGAGTCGTGCGGCAAGTGTGTCCCCTGTCGCGAGGGTGGCACGTGGTTGTATCGACTCGTGCAACGAATCGTCGACGGCCATGGCACCGACGCCGACCTCGAGACGATCTTCGACGTCGGCCAGACGATCTGCCCGGGCGACATGCCGCACGCATCGAGCGAGCGGCTCGGCCTCGATGCAGTGCCGTTCCCCTACAAGATGACGACGATCTGCTTCGTCGGCCCGTCGGCGTACGTGCCGATCCACTCGGCGATGACGCTGTTCCCCGAGGACTTCGCGGCACTGGTGACCAAGCGGGCCGAACGTCGCAGTATCCCGGTGATGGCCGGAGCGGGCGAGTGAGCGACGACACCGAGATCTCGGACGACACGGAGATCGAAACGACCGACGACGTCGAGGAGATCGAGGCGGTCCCCGAACCTGATCCCAACGCCGTCACGTTGTCGATCAACGGCCGTGAGGTGGCAGCGCGCAAGGGCGACATGGTCATCGCCGCGGCGCTCGGCGTCGACGAATACGTGCCGCACTTCTGCTACCACCCGCGTATGTCGCCCGTCGGCATGTGTCGCCAGTGCATGGTCGAGGTCGAAGGCCCCCGCGGTCCGATGATGGTCGTGTCGTGCATGACCCCGGTCGCCGAGGGCCAAGTCGTTCGCACCGACACCGATCAGGTCAAGCGCGCGCAAGAGGGCATGCTCGAACTGCTGCTCGCCAACCATCCGCTCGACTGCCCGGTGTGCGACAAGGGCGGCGAGTGTCCGCTCCAGGATCAGGCATTCAGCCATGGCCCCGGCGAGAGTCGGTATGTCGAGTCGAAGCGTCACTACGAAAAGCCGATCCCGATCTCCGACCTCGTGTACCTCGACCGCGAGCGCTGCATCCTGTGCGACCGTTGTACGCGGTTCGCCGACGAGGTGGCCGGCGACAAGCTCATCCACTTCATCAGCCGTGGCAACGACACCCAGGTGATGACGTTCCCCGACGAGCCGTTCGTGTCGTACTTCTCGGGCAATACCGTGCAGATCTGCCCGGTCGGCGCGCTCACCGCCAAGCCGTACCGGTTCAAGGCCCGGCCGTGGGACCTCAACCAGCAGGAGTCCACCTGCACCACCTGCTCGGTCGGTTGTCGTACCGTCGTTCAGTCGAGCCGCGACGAGTTGTTGCGCTACCAGGGCGTCGACTCCGATCCGGTGAACTGGGGTTGGCTCTGCGACCGCGGTCGCTTCAACTTCGAAGCCGTCAACTCCGATCAGCGTCTCAGCGCACCAATGGTCAAGCTCGAGACCGGCCTCGTCGAGACGTCGTGGAACACTGCCCTGCGCGCTGGCGGCACGATGATCTCCGACGCGCTCGCTGCCGGTGGGCCCGAGAGCGTGGCCCTGCTCGGTGGCGCCCGGGGCACCAACGAGGATGCCTACGCCTGGGCGCAACTCGCCGATGCGATCGGGATCACCCACCGCGATGCGCAGCTCGGAGATGGCCTCCCCGCCGGGATCCTCGGTCTCGATCGGGCGACGATCGACGACGCTGCCAACGCGACGACGATTGTGCTCCTCGGTCCGGATCTCAAGGAAGAACTGCCGGTGCTCTACCTGCGGCTGCGCGATGCCGCCGAGAAGCGCCGGAGTCGCATCATCGAGTTCGCGACCTTCGAAACGGGGATGACGCCGTACGCGTGGAAGTCGTTGCGCTACGAACCGGGCGCCCAACGCGATGCAGTGGCCAAGGCGCTCGCCGACGCCGACATCTCGGAGCAGATTGCTTCAGGCGATGCGGTCGTGGTCGTCGGCCGAGCGAATCTCGCCGAATCGGCCGAGGCAACGGTTGCTGCACTACAGATGCTGCTCGAAGCCGTGCCGACCGCCAAGGTGCTGCCGGCGCTTCGGCGCGGCAACGTCGTGGGTGCACTGTCGCTCGGTCTCGCGCCGAGCGACGCCGACCACGATGCCATGGCCACACTCACGGCCGCCGCCGAGGGGCGCATCGAGTTGCTCGTGCTGCTCGGTGCCGACCCGCTCAACGACTGCCCCGACGCCGACCTGGCGCGTCGCGCGATTGCCGGCGCCCGCCGGATCCTGTCGATTGACACGTTCGCCTGCGAGTCGACCCAGCATGCCGACGTCGTCCTTGCGGCGTCGGCGTACGGCGAGAAGGCTGGCACCACGACCAACCTCGAAGGACGCGTCACCACGCTCGCCCAGCAGGTGACCGCAACGGGCACGAGCCGCCCCGACTGGATGATCGCCGTCGAACTCGGGCTGATGATCGGCGACCGATCGTTCGGGGCCGACCACGCGTTGCGCGGCGTGTCCACGGTTGGCGATGTCACCGCACTCATCGCCGCCGATGTTGCATCGTTCGCCGACGCCTCACCCGCAGCGCTCGCCGAGGCCCCCGACGGGGTGCTGACCGGCCTGAGTGACCTGATGCTCGCACCCGTCGTTTTTTCCGCGCCGGGTCGTAACAGCTATGACTATCGGTTGGTGGTGAGTCGAAAGTTGTACGACCGGGCAGTTGGCACAGAGATGTCACGGTCGCTTGCGAACCTTGCGCCTGGTTCGGCCATTCACGTGCACCCGCTCGATCTCGACGCCATCGGAGTTACCGACGGCAGTGATGTGAGGGTCGTCAGCGCGAAGGCCGGCTCCGTCCTGGCGATCTGTTCCGACGTCCGGGTTCCCCGCGGAGTTGTGTGGTCGCCGTTCAATCAGGGTGGCGGCGCCATCGACGAGATCGTCGACGGCACGACGGCGACCACTGATGTGAGGATCGAGCGGATCTGATGCTCGCACTCGACCCCATCGTGGAGGGGCCGCTGCTGTGGACCCCGTTGTTCATCATCCTGGGCAAGGTCGTCTTCATCTTCGTTCTCGGCCTCGTGTCGACGATGTTCATGGTCTGGTACGAGCGCAAGGTCGTGTCGGGCATGCAGAACCGGATCGGCCCGAACAAGGCGGGTCCGTTCGGCATGCTCCAGACTCTCGCCGACGGCATCAAGTCGTTCTTCAAGGAAGACCTCCTGCCGAGCCGCGCCGACCGGTTCGTCTTCCGGCTCGCTCCGTTCCTCGCGTTCGTCCCCGCGTTCTTGCTGTGGGCGGTCATTCCGCTGGGCGGCGACTTCTCCGATGGCGGTGACGGCACGGTCACGTGGTTTGGAGAGGTCACCCGTGTGCAGTTGGCCGACCCGCCCGTCGGCATCCTGTGGGTGCTCGCAATGTCGTCGATCGGTGTCTACGGCATCATGCTCGCCGGCTGGTCGAGCGGTTCGAAGTACCCCTTGCTCGGCTCGGTGCGAGCTTCGGCACAGATGATCTCCTACGAGGCGGCGCTCGGGCTCAGCCTCGCGGCCGTCCTGCTCTCGTCGGGCACATTGTCGATGGCCGGCATCGTCGACCAGCAGAACAGCGTTGTCGACTGGAACGTCGTCTCCACCGGGATCGTGCCATTCGTGATCTTCCTCATCGCAGTGACCGCCGAGCTGAACCGACCGCCGTTCGACCTCGTCGAGGCTGAGCAGGAACTGGTCGGTGGCTTCAACACCGAGTACTCCGGTATCCGGTTTGCACTGTTCTTCCTG
>DASQFE010000480.1:0-1888 GCA_035633295.1 Ilumatobacteraceae bacterium
ACGAGCAGGATCACCGCCCCGAGGACGATGAGGACATAGACGAGCACCGGATGGGCGCGCCCTGACGCCTCGGCGGTCTCGGTGGTATCCACGGTGTCGGCCATTCGTCTCCCCTTGATTCGGACTCTGCGGTGCGAAGGCACCGTACATGATGCTCACGATGGGCAGCGGATGCATGCAACCTCCGAATCGGGTGATTCCACGGCCACGGTTCGGGTGGCCGATTCACCCGGAATGGACGACGTTGTCGACGACGCACCGTGCGATCGTTGAATCAGACGAAACACCACGGCGACGTGTCGCCAGAAGGAGCCACTCATGACCGATGCATCGATGGACGAGTTCGGTCCTGTCGATTACCTCGTGATCGAATTCCCATCCGGCCAAGCCACGTTCAATGGGGAAATGGCAGCGGAACTCGCTGCACTTTCGGAGGCCGGCATCATCCGAGTCCTCGACCTTGTCGTCATCGTGAAGGATGACGATGGGAACATCGAGGGATTCGAGATCGACGACTTCGAGCAACTCGACGAGTTGCGCGCCCTCGAAACCGAGATCGCCGAAATCCTCGCGGCCGACGACCTCGCACACCTTGCCGAGGCGATGGAACCAGGCACCACTGCTGGTGTGCTCGTCTGGGAGAACACGTGGGCGACGCCGTTCGCGGCCGCGGCCCGCCGTGCCGGTGGACAGCTCGTCGCCAACGGACGCATTCCCATCCAAGCGATCGCCGCGTCGATCGAAGCAGAAGGAGACTGAACCATGCCACTACGACCTGCACGCGCCGCCCGTCGAGGCGTCGTTGGAGCACCTGTTGCGCGCACCGCCGCTGTCGTCGGCACTGCCGCCGTGGTGTCGCACGGCGTCAACCGCCGCCAAGACCGACGCGACGATCGTCGCGATCGCCGCTGATCTCGTCATCAAACGGATCCGGGTCAAAGCAGGCCTCTGTCAGCGTGTATTGACGGCGGTCCGTTGCCGGTCGTCGACGGTGCCGTCGAGCAGTGACCATTCGATGGCCCGCGTCACTGCCTCGCCGCGACCGGACACCTGGAGCTTTCGGTAAATCGACACAGCGTGGGTCTTGACGGTGTTGCGCGACACGTAGAGGTGATCGCCGATCTCGGCCAAGGTCCGGTGCGTCGCCAGCTGTTCGAGGACCCGCTGCTCGGCCGGCGTCAACGCGAGACGACGTCCGAGGCCCTCGTGGGCCATGCACCGGCGGGCGATGCGCGCCGCCCACTCGTGCAGTACCACCGCGTCCGGTTGGAGGTGCAGCCGACCATGCGCCTCGCGGTGCAGTCGTGACGCAGCGGACCAGTCGCCTCGGAAGATGGCCGCATCGGCCAAGATCAGATGCTGGTGGATCCATCCGCGTGCGTGCACCGTGTGCAAGGTTGCGGTCAGGTGCTCCGCGTGGTCCGATGCCTGGCGTGATGCCTCGATCGCTCCGGCACGAGCATCAGCGAGCGCTTTACCCACGAACACCATCGAGATGTGCCCCAGTTCTCCGATTCCGGCGGCGCTCACCTCGTCGAGGGCAGCTCGCACCAGCTGGTTGCCGCGTGCAGCGTCGTGCTCGTACAGCGCATCGATGCCGAGATGGGCCAGCACCACGGCGTGGCCGGCTGGGAAGCCGCGGGTCTCGAACTCGGCGGCCTCGAACAACGACCGGACGTCGTCGACGGTTCCGCTCAGCTGGAGAGCGACGGCTTCCAACAGCAAGGCGACGGATCTCCACGGTCCGCCGTCCACGCCGGCATCGATGACCGTTCGTGCGGCCGCGGCCGTCATCAGGACGCCACCCGTGGCAGTGAACATCTCAACGGCAGCGATGGCGGTCGGCACGTCGAGCGTTCCGTCCGGTAGCGGCCCCTGGTGCTCACAC
>DASQFE010000481.1:0-2653 GCA_035633295.1 Ilumatobacteraceae bacterium
AGACCTCGGACCTTGTCGCTGCTCTCCACCGCTCGTGCACCTCCGTCAAGCCATTGGCAAAGACGGCCGGTGCATCAGGGTCCGCTGCGAACAACGTCGATGAGCGCACCACCGTCACTGACGTAAAGGCGCGCCCGAACACCAAACGCGACAAATTGAGGTTCAGGAACTGCGGGTGGTCACCAGCGAGAGACCCGGCACCTGCTCGAAGACGACGTCGTCCGAGATCAGATCGAGGTCACGAACGATCGCGGTTGCCGCAATCCAGCGGTCGGCATCGTGAACCTTCTGTGCGAGTGCATGCCCGACAGCACGGCACGCTGCCTTCAGCTCGGCACTGGTCGAAGCAAGCGTGTCGTCGGCTTCGACGGCGGTTGCGCGTGCGATCTCGCGCTCGAGGCCCCGTCGCCGAAACTCTCCCCACTCCGCGACGATCGCGCCGTAGCGCAACTCGGACACGGTGATCACCGAGATCAGAATCGCTCGGCCCGCGATGACCGATCGATATCGAGCCGCAACATCCGGCCTGCGAGCTTCGTTGACGATTGCCGACATCGCCATCGTGTCCAAGACAACGGCGTTCGAGCGACTCGATGTCACTGTTCGGTGAGGGCCCGCATGAAGGCATCCCACTCGTCGTCGGTGAGGCCTTCGATGTTGATCTCACCGGGAGGAGGAAGTGGCTTCGCCATCCGCAGCGCCTCGTCGATCGGAACCACCTTGACGCGCGCGTTGTCGTCAGCGCCACGGGGAGAAGCCGCATCAGACATGGCGCAATGCTACCGATACAACCCGTGTCGGTCGAGCGATCGCATCTCGCGGCCCCGATTCTGTCACGCTCTCCTGGCCACCGTGTTCACACGATCACCCCTGGTAGAGGTACCGAATCGTGTGCCCGATCGGGTCTGTCCGATTCGATCGGGTCACCTGATATGCGCTGCGTCCACACGACCTGCGCCGAGCGCGCTCGCGCCGTGTTTGTCGCGTTCGCAACTGGTGCTCGCCTTTACGTACACATGGAGACGCAGCACCCCGAACGTCCGACCCGTGCACTGCTCGACGTGAACCAGGTTGCTGAACGGATGTGCGTCAGCCCCCGATTCATCCGTCGGCTGATCGAAGAGCGCCGTATCCCGTTCTGCAAGCTCGGGAAGTTCGTTCGGTTCGACCCCGTCGACATCGAGGCGTGGATCGAAGCCCGTCGAGTGGACCCGGCATCTTGATCCGGTGGCGGCTCGGGTCGTGGCGGTGCGATCAGCGCTGTGCAAGCTCGGCGTCGATGCGGGAATTCGCGATCGCTTCGTCGCCCTCCAGCGCGCCAACGTATGTCGACACAAGTGTCTCCACGCTGTGGCCGAGTCGCCTCGCAACCTCGCCGAGCGGCACGCCCGCGCGCAACCATGTCGTCGCAGCGGCGTGGCGGCAGTCGTAGAGCCGCAGGGGAGCGTGGTCGATCTTGCCGAGCGCACGGTGCCACGCCCGGAGCCAGTTCGACAACGTCGGCATCTTCCCGGTGCGAGTCCGGAACAGCAAGTCCTCGGGCTCGGGTTCGAGGTCGCGAACCCATGCCGACAGTTCGGCCACCAGAACGGGCGGGATCGGCACGGATCTCGCACCCGTCTTCGGTTCTCCCGGCTCGTCGTGCAGAACATCTGCCTCGGTGACGTCGATCCGTCCCCAGCCGCTCCTCGGCAACGAGAGCGACGACGCTCGCAGCATGACGACCTCGGACGGTCGCAGGCCGGCGTAGTAGGCGACTGCGGTCATCACCTGGTACGTGCGGCTGGCAGCCTGCTGCGTCTCCATCGCGTGAAGGGCTCGGCGCATCGTCGCCGGATCGGGGAGCAGCCGGATGTCGAACGCCGGCTTTGAACGTGTGCTCTTCCTCGACGATCGTCCGCGACTCACCGGAGGCCACGGGTCGGTCGGCAAGATCTCGAGGTCGACAGCGCGCCGGATGCACGAGCGCGACACCTTGCGGAATCGGCCAGCAGTCGATGGAGCAAGCTGCGATCCGTCGAGAGCGACGCCCAACGCGATGTCGATCGTCGACAGTCGCTCACGATTCAGGTCGGTCAGCGGAAGCGACCACCTCTGCAGCCACCGCTCCGCAGCGGACTGCGGGTCGATGTCCGAGCCTGGTTCGAGCGTGGTCTTGAGATGCACCCGGATCTCCGGCGGCGGTTCGGGCGCTTGACTCGATACGACGAGCGGCACGAACTTCACCAGTGCCTCGACTGCCGAGCGACGAGTACGAGGTTGCCACTCGGTCCATTGGTCAGCCAGCCACCGGCGCGCCCACTGATGGATCTGGGTGTCGCCGGGCAACGGAGTCCAGCTGACCGGCTCGCCCGACGCACGATCGAACTCCTCGCCGTCATCGTGGGCCAGCAGTATCGACGCTCGGAACCGGTCGGCGAGGGCTCGCGAACGAAACGACCGACTCGACTGCTTTCCATCCACCACCCAGCGGACCACCCACGGCTGGACGTTGCGTCCGCTGCCCCGACGATCCTGGACGTTCCAGACGCGCACGTCCTGGCGCCGTCGAGTCATCGCAGCGGCGACCAACGAACGAGGGCCACTTGCGGGAGGAGCACGGGAGGAAGCGTACCCAACTGGTCGACCATGGGTGCTGATCAGGGACGATTCA
>DASQFE010000482.1:0-8726 GCA_035633295.1 Ilumatobacteraceae bacterium
GTGGCGTTGAACTGCACGACCTCGGGCCACGCCGGGAAGTAGGGGTCGCGGCCGCACGCGAGGATGTTGCCATCGACATCGATGAACGACGCCGGGTCGTCGGCGAGGTCATCCGCAGTGCCCTGTACGAAGTACTCGGGATGGGTGCGGGTCCAGTCATGATCGGGGGCGACGTGATTCGGGACGAAGTCGAGGACCAGCCGCACGCCGCGCCGTGCCAGTTCGCTGCGAGCGACAGCGAGACCCTCGTCGCCGCCGAGATGGGGATCGACCGTGTAGCCACGCACGCAGTACGCGGAGCCGACGATGTCGGTGTCGACGAGGCCGGGAAGTGCACGCTCGGCGTCGCCACGCATCGCAGGATTGCTGGCGGCGATGAGCGCACCCTCGGGGCTGCGTTCCCACACACCCATCAGCCACACGGCGTCGATGCCGGGCCTGGCGACGTCGTCCCATACCGAGTCGGGCACGTCGGCCAGGGTCACTGGTCGCCCGGCGAACGCTGCGAGTTCGGCCAACCACACCCACGTGAAGATCTCGTGGACGACCGGATTCACGGGCCACGGGCCGGTGACCTGCCCGCCCGGTTCATCGGTCACGGTGTCACGCCCCGGGTTCGGCGGGCCATGGTGACGTCGCCGATCCTTTCGTCGGTCAGACGGCGGTACGGGCGCGCCAGCGGTCGGCCGCCGAGCCGCAGTACGTCCTCGGCATCGAGTTCGCCGAACAACTGGATGAGCCGAGCGACCACACCGGTCCAGCCGGTCTGGTGCGAGGCACCGAGCCCCGCACCGTTGTCGCCGTGGAAGTACTCGTAGAAGAGCACGAGGTCACGCCAGTGCTCGTCGGTCTGGAACTTCTCGGTGCCCCCGTAGACCGGCCGCCGCCCGGACTCGTCGGTGAGGAACGTGCTTGCCAGGCGGTCGGAGATCTCCTTGGCGACTTCGAACAGGGTCATCTGGTTGCCTGAACCGGTGGGACACTCGATCGTGAACTCGTCGCCGTAGTACTGGTAGTGCTGGAGCAGGGCCCGAATGATCAGCACGTTGACCGGGAACCACACCGGTCCGCGCCAGTTGGAGTTGCCGCCGAACATCCCCGAGGTGGACTCCGCCGGCTCGTACTGCACCTTGTAGGTGGTGCCGGCCACGTCGATTTCGTAGGGGTGCTCGAGATGCCATTTGGAGAGTGATCGGATGCCGTGCGGACCGAGGAATCGCTCCTCGTCGAGCATTCGGGCGAGGATCCGTCGTAGCTTCTCCTCGTTGACGAGCGACAGGATGTGGCGCCCGTTGACGCCCGGTTTCAACGGGTCGGCGATACGGGCGAGCAGGTCACCGTTGCGTCGCAGATGGTCTTCCACCGCGGGCCGCAACGACGGGAACTTGGCGAGCGTCTCGGCCTCGAACACGGTGGTGGCGCAGAGTGGCAGGAGGCCGACGAGCGAGCGCACCTCGAGTCGCTGCCCCGTGCCGTCTGGCAGTCGGAGCACGTCGTAGAAGAAGCCGTCCTCCTCGTCCCACATCTCGTCGGGATGCTCGCCGACGGGGTCCATTGCTGCGGCGATCCAGAAGAACCGCAGCAGGAACTTCAAGATGAAGTCTTCATAGGTCGGATCGCGCTCGGCGAGGATCAGTGACAGGTCGAGCATGTTCTGGCTGTACAGCGCCATCCACGCAGTGCCGTCGGCCTGTTCGAGTCGGCCACCGGTCGGCAGTGCCGCGCTGCGGTCGAACACACCGATGTTGTCGAGGCCGAGGAAGCCGCCCTCGAACACGCTGCGGCCGCTCGGGTCCTTGCGGTTGACCCACCACGTGAAGTTCAGCAGCAACTTGTGGAACGACTCGCGCAGGAACGCCCGGTCGATGTCGTCGTCGCCGCTGAGTTCGAAGTCGAGGTTGTGCACGAGCAGGGTGGCGAATGCGTGCACCGGTGGGTTGACGTCGCTGAAGTTCCACTCGTAGGCCGGGATCTGCCCGCTGGGGTGGAGGTAGGCGGGGGACAGCATGAGGTCGAGCTGGCCCTTGGCGAAATCGGGGTCGACCATCATCAACGGGATCGTGTGGAACGCGAGATCCCACGCCGCGTACCACGGGTACTCCCACTTGTCGGGCATCGAGATCACGTCGTGGTTCTGCATGTGGAACCACGATTCGTTCCGGGTGCCGTGGCGGGTCGGCGACCGCAAGGGATGGGAATCTCGTTCTCGCAGCCACGTGTCGACGTCGAAGTTGTACGTCTGCTTCGACCACAGCATCCCGGCGAGAGCCTGGCGCATCACGGAGCTCTCGTCGGCGGTCAGCGCCGGCGGGGTGATCGATTCGTAGAACTCGTCGGCGTCGCCCCGGCGGGCGTCGATGATGGCGTCGAAGTCGGCGAACGGTTGGGGGAGTTCGTCGATCGGCCGGTCGGTCAACCGCACGCGTAGCACCGAAGCCCCGCCGCCTGGCACGACCACCCGGGTGTGTGCTGCCACCTTCGTGCCGGTCCCCGCCGGATTTGTTGCTCCGGTGAGCCCGTTGACGACGTGGTCGTTGACGCCATCCTTCACGTACGCGGTGAGGTTGGCGCCGGTGCCCAAGCGGATGTGGTTGGACTCGTTCTCGCAGAACAGCAGGGTTGCGTCGGCTTCCGCGTGCAAGAAGTAGCGACCGAGTTCGTCGTGGTCGGCCTGGACGACCGGATGATCGGCAGCCACCGTGGAGAGCTGCGGCTTCGAGCTGCTCGTTGTGTCGTTCCACGACCACGTGTTGCGGAACCAGAGCGTGGGGAGCACATGGAGCGGCGCAGCGTCGGCGCCGCGGTTGTGGATCGTGATGCGACAGAGGATGTCGTCGGGGCCGTCCTTTGCGTATTCGACCTCGACGTCGAAGTATCGGTCGTCGTCGAAGATGCCCGTGTCGATCAGTTCGTACTCGGCCTCCGTGCGGCTGCGTGACCGGTTCGTCGCCACGAGATTGTCGTAGGGGTAGGCCTGGTGCGGGTACTTGTAGAGCCATCGCTGGTACGAGTGCGTCGGGAGGTTGTCGAGGTAGAAGTAGTACTCCTTGACGTCCTCGCCGTGGTTGCCCTCGGTGTTGGTCAGCCCGAAGAGGCGCTCTTTCAGAATCGGGTCGTTCTCGTTCCACAGGGCAATGGCGAAGCACATCCGCTGCTGGGTGTCGGAGATGCCGGCAAGGCCATCCTCGCCCCAACGGTACGCCCGCGAGCGTGACTGGTCGTGGCTGAAATAGGACCACGCGTCGCCGCTGTCGCTGTAGTCCTCGCGAACGGTTCCCCACTGGCGTTCACTGAGGTACGGCCCCCAACGCCTCCACGGAGTTCCGGCGCGAGCCTCGCGCAGTCGACGTTCCTCGGCAGTCAGGTCCATCTCGATCTCGGCTCCTTCGCGGGTCGAGCCGATGTTACCCGTGGCCACTCTCGCGTTGCCGTTCGTAGCCGGGATGGTTGGCTCTGGACCGCACGCCTGGGTCTTTTGGCGCCCGTGCCGCTCGGCGGGCCCAGGGACAGACCGTCTGAGTACAGTTCGACCATGTCGACGTTCATCACCCGCTTGGACTCCACCGGGACCGGTCCCCGCCTAGCCGTCAAGGACCTCATCGACGTGGCTGGCATTCCGACGACGGCCGGGTGCCGAGCGGTCGCGGACGCCGCCGAACCGGCTGTGAAGGATGCTGAGTGCATGGCGGGTGCACGAGCGGCCGATGCCCGCATCGTCGGAAAGACCAACCTCACCGAGCTCGCGATGACTGCGATCGGCACGAATCCGTGGTTCGGTACGCCGGTCAACCCGCTCGATCCGTCGCGAATCCCAGGGGGTTCGTCGAGCGGCTCGGCGGTCGCCGTCGGCGCCGGTGACGCCGACGTCGCCTACGGGTCCGACACCGGCGGTTCCGTGCGCATCCCGGCGGCGTGCTGCGGGGGAGTCGGGCTGAAGACGACGTTTGGTCGGATACCGCTCGGCGGGGTGTGGCCGTTGGGTAAGACGCTCGACACGATCGGCCCGATGGCCCGAGACATCGCCGGCGTCGAGTTGGGCATGCAGCTGCTCGAGCCCGGCTTCATCCGGTCGTCGACGGCTGCCGGCAAGGTGGGTCGCATCGCCACCTTCGCCGACCCTGAGATCAACGCTGCGATCGACGCCGCGCTGCTCGCCGCCGGCTTCGAGGTGGTCACCATCGACGTCGACGAGTGGGAGGCGATTGGGAGCGCGTTCGCCACGCTGTACTTCGCGGAGGCGTGGGACGCCGACCATCACTTGTTGGACAGCCGACCGGAGGGGCTGGGCGCCGAGGTCACCGACATCCTCGGTCTCGGGCCGATGTTCACACCGCTCGCAGCGGCGGCGCAGGCGGACGCCCAACGCCTCACGGCTTCCTTCTGCCGACTCTTCGACCAGTTCGAGGTGCTGGCGATGCCGACGCTCCCAATTCTTCCGCCCCGTCTCGACGATCCCAGCATCGGCACCACCGAACTGACGATACAGATCGCCGCCTTCACGCCACCCGCCAACGTCACCGGCCTTCCCTCGCTCGCCCTGCCCGTCCCGATTGCCGGGGGATCGTTCCCTGCGAGCCTTCAGCTGATCGGGCCTCACGGCGGCGAGGAACTCCTCGTCGCTACCGGTGCCGTGGTGGAACAGGCGATCGCATAACCCGACTGTGGCAGCGCTCCCCGGTAGCATCGCACTCTTCCAGGGCGCATAGCTCAGTTGGCTAGAGCGCTTCCCTTACAAGGAAGATGTCGGGGGTTCGAGTCCCTCTGCGCCCACCGATCTACCGCTCGCACCACGGCTGGTAGGGGCCCACGACGTCCTGATTGTCGACCAAATAGATCGGGATTAGACGATACGATCGAATTCGTCCAGCGTTCAATCGCACACCCCCAAGGAGCCACGATGTCTGTTCTTCCCGAAGTGCTCGCCGCCAACGAAGCGTATGCCGCCGACTTTGGCGACAAGGGTCAACTGGCCCTCCCGCCGGCGCGCCAGTTCGCCATCCTCACCTGCATGGATGCACGTCTCGACCCAGCAAAGTACGCGGGTCTGAGCGAGGGTGATGCCCACGTGATCCGCAACGCCGGCGGTCGTGCAAGCGACGACGCAATTCGTTCCCTGGTGATCTCGTACAAGTTGCTCGGCACCAAGGAGTGGTTCGTCATCCACCACACGAACTGCGGCATGGAGTTCTTCAGCGACGAGGTGATGCGGGGGCTGCTCGCCAACAGTCTCGAGACCGCGGCGCTGGGCGACGACGGCTTCTACGACATCGGGACCGGCCCGGGTGCCGCAGAGGCCGACTACATCGACTGGCTGACGATCCGTGACCAGGCCGCCAGCGTGACCGCCGACGTGACTCGGATCCGCAACCATCCCCTCGTTCCCGCCGGCATCGCGATCTACGGCTACATCTACGACGTCACCTCCGGGCGGCTGATCGAGGTGGAAGCAGCAACAAGCGCAGGTAGCGCCAGCTGACAATTCCGTCGTGTGCGATGGCGAGAGCGATCAGGTGGGCGTCCGATACCTGCCGGTGACCGACTACTCGCGTGGAATCCAGTTCGTTGCCGATGCGGTGATTGGGGAGCAGACCTGCGGACGATCAGGTTGGCAACGGGACGACTGTGCTCATGAGTTCTCGCTGTCGGAGCCTGCCCGGGTCGTCAAGTGTCGCACGGCGACGGCGGGTCGTCAGACGCGGATGGTGCCGGTGTCGCCATCCACGTCGATCCACGTGCCATCGGCGATGGCCGTGATGCCGGAGACGCTCATCACCGCCGGAATGCCCAGCTCGCGGGCCACGATCGCCGCATGGCTCTGCATCGCACCGGTATCACACACGACCGCCGCGGCAACGAGGAAGAGCGGTGTCCAGCTGGGGTCGGTGATCGC
The DNA here is from genome assembly GCA_035633295.1 of Ilumatobacteraceae bacterium. Taxonomy (GTDB): domain Bacteria; phylum Actinomycetota; class Acidimicrobiia; order Acidimicrobiales; family Ilumatobacteraceae; genus Sva-07. Next base: position 5,891 of record DASQFE010000482.1, read on the forward strand.
ACATACGAGCACCTCGCCCGGCTCGAGCCCCCGCGGATCGGCCGGGTCGGTGATCACCCTCGCCGGGCCCGCTGCGTGTCCGCTGCTCACGGCGATCCCCGACAGTTCCGACCCCGCCGGTGGGGCGTCACGCTGCACTTCATTGCGGAGTGGCCACGTGTTCGGGTCGGCGATCTGGCCGTCGAACCACATCGGGGGTTCTCGCTCGTTGAGCCACGCTTGCTTCGCGGCGCGTTCTGCGATGATCGGGGCGAATGGCGCCGGATCGTCGAGGTAGGCGGGAAGCTCGTCGATCGTGAGGCAGAAGATGGCCCGTGGATCGTCGGAGCCACCACGCGTGGCTGCTCGCCGCGTTGCCTCGGCCAACAGCCGTCGGGCGCCGAGGTTTTCCAGCACGAGAATGTCCTTCGCCCGCTCGCGACCGACCGAGCCGCAGCGAGAGATCGACGCGAAGTGCAGCGCGAGTGACCGCAGCGGACGGCGGAGTCGACGGGTGACCTCTGATTCCGCGGTGGCGCGCTCGGCGGAGAGCCGGTCCATCGCTGCTCGTGGAGACCGCTCCGGTGGCACGTGCCGCAGTCGGTCGACCGCAGCCAGTACCGGACTCGGGTCCATCGCCCAGCACGGCGTGGCGAGTTCGTACTCGTCGTTGCCGCGGTGCCCGTACCGTCGAAGGAAGTCGTGGAGTTGCGCATCGAACCGGGTTCCGGCGACCCGTTCGAGTAGGCCGTCCAGCCCCGCGTCGAACTCTGCGGAGAGATGTGGGTCGTCGGCGACCGTGCGGGCGAGCGCCCACTGCTCCGAAGCCAGTTGCGCCGAATCGACGTCATCGATTCCCCCGACGAGCCGGTTGGACGCACCCACCGGGAGGTCACCTCGCTCGAGCAGTTGATCGAGCAGCACACGCGTCAGTCCGGCGTACATGCCCATCAGCAACAGCCGCTTCATGCTGTCGGCGAGTCGGCCGGGGTAGTCGTGCAGCAGTGCCAGCAACTGCTCGTGGGTGCACGACTCCAAGGGGGGAAACGACGCCAACCATTCAGTCGCGTTCGCGCGGGCTCCGTCCAATTCCTTCAGGTCCGGATGCCTCAGGAACGTCAGCATCGACCAGGTGATGCGCGCAGAGGCGGCGAGGCTTCGGTCGCCTTTCTGAGGCTGGTATGCCGGTAGCCCCTCGACGTCGCCGAAGGCCTGCTCCTCGGCATCACCCACCGACAGGCCCGGAGTGCGCACTCCCATCAGTCGGGCGAGTGAGCCGTTGCTGTAGAGGTAGCCGCCGAACACGCCGGTACCGAGGAGCGAATGATCGCGATCAGCTTCCCGGACGAAACCGATGTCCTGGAACACTTCCAGCTGGGCCCGCCCGACGTCGGCCCCGATGAGCGTTCCGGTCAGTGCGGTAACGACATGCGGGAACACCTCGCCGGTGTTGCCACGTGTGTACAGCGGGAAACGGGTGCCGGGCTCCATGTCGGCAACCCAAATCTTCTCCATGTGACACTGTCGCGCATCGCCGGGGAGGCATGTGACGGGCACCTGCGAGATGGGCCGAGCCCAACCTGGCGGTGGAAGCCCTCACCGCGCAGCATCGTTCGGGTGCCGGGGTCGACGGAGATGAACTCGACCGCCACGCGTACCTTTCCGTCGGCGAGTTCGCCGAGCCCTCGGACATCGAGAGCCAAGTAGTCGGGCGTCGCCTTGCCGATCCGTCGACGTGCAATCGTCACGCGGGTATTGGTGAGTGTCATCCGCCGACACTACGAAGGGATCGGCCGCGGCTCGGGCTCGCAGCAGTACCCGTCGATTGCCAGCCCGGGTCAGCCGGTGGATCAGAGGTTGACCACGGTGCCGAGACACGGGATGCGCATGAGGTGCGGGGCCCGAACCACGCGGTTTGCAGCCTCGCCGGCGCTGATGGATGCGCGTCCGGCCGGCGGATCCGACAGCACCATCTCTCGGGCGATCGCCGCCACGACGATCGGTGCTGAAAACGATGTACCGCTCCAGGTCGCCCATCCCTCGAAGTGGTCGATATCGGACGTGTTGATCGTCGGGAATTGCCCGTTGAAGGTGAAGAACGTACTGACGAGGTCGGTGCCTGGTGCGCAGGCATCGACCCAATCTCCGTAGTTCGTGAACGGGGCGGGCCCGATCGAGTCGAGCGCACCGACGGCGATCACTCCGGGGAACGCGGCCGGGTACTGAGGAACGCACGTACTGTCGTTGCCTGCTGACGCGACGATCACGATGCCCTCGTTGATCGCAGCGGCGATTGCCGATCGCATGGCTTCAGGCTCACCGAGCGTCGGGCCGCCGAATGACAGGTTGAGGATCACCTCCTGACGCCTCTGGATTGGCGCATCGGATCGATAGTCGGACAGTGCATTCGTGATCTGGGAGATGACCTTGGATTCGTCCACCCAGCCGAGCAGATCGAGCATCTTCGGAGCGTGTATCGAGCATCCGGGGGCGCGCTGCTCGATGAGTCCGGCGATGAACGTGCCGTGGCCGGCCACAGGATCGAGGTACTGATCCCGCACGGTGGCGCCCATCGGCGCGTCGGGCGTGTCGAGGTCGAAACTCGTGACCGCCATTGAAGCAGCGGCAGTCCCATCGAGGCCGGAGTCGAGCAGGAATACCTTCGGATGAGCGCCCGGGCCGATGAGTGTGCCTGCGCCGACCAACGGCGGGTCGGCTGGCAGCGCCGAGTTCAGCAGGCCGAAGTTGGCGCGCATCGGGTTGGCGCGCATCGGGTTGGCGCGCATCGGGTTGGCGCGCATCGGGTTGGCGCGCATCGGGTTGGCGCGCATCGGGTTGGCCTGCGCGCCTGACCACA
>DASQFE010000483.1:0-5012 GCA_035633295.1 Ilumatobacteraceae bacterium
ATTGGTTGTCGCAGCTTTCGAAGGTGGAGTTGCTGCCGCGATGTCGGTTTGCCAGGACCCGTAGGCGGTCTCGTAAGCCGCCAACCTGAGGATTCGACTTCCTACCCACCGCGGCCTCCCCGGTCACTTGAGGTCCGCAAAGTAGCACGAGACACGCAACCCAGTCGGCCCGATCCCCGGCGTTACCCATCCGGTCCGGCCAGCATGAGACCGGCGGCGCTCACGCCGAGAATGGAGACGCATCGGTCGGCGAGCAGGGTCAGGAGTTCGACGACGTCGAAGTCGGTGACGAGGTTGTCAGCGAGCTGCACCATGGTGTCGCCGAGCAGAGTCTGCTTGGACGGCATGGCGCTCCATTGATGTCAACAACGCCCGAGGGTTGCGAACGCCGATCGGCGCCCGCAAGTGCCGCCTGGAGCGATGGTAATGCATGTCGGGCCGGCCGCGTCAGGGCGACGCTCGCAGCTGTCGGAATGCGGGCGGGTGGAATCCGGTTGCGGCTTGACATGACGACATGGGGATTCATCGGGAGTGGGAACATCGGCAGTACGGTCGCACGGCTGGCGGTCGCCGCTGGGCACGACGTGGTGATGAGCAACAGCCGAGGCCCCGACACGCTCGTCGATCTCGTCGAGGAACTGGGGCCGACCGCTCGGGCGGCAACGGCTGAGGAAGCTGCTGCGGCCGGTGACGTGGTGGTGGTGACCATCCCGCTGAAGAACTACCACGACGTGCCCGTCGACGACCTCCGGGGCAAGATCGTGATCGACACGATGAACTACTACCCCGATCGCGACGGCCGCTTCGCCGACCTCGACGACGAGTCGACGACAACATCTGAGTTGCTCCAGGCGCACCTACCCGACTCGAACGTCGTCAAGGCATTCAACAACATCTACTTCGGCCACCTCGGCGCCCTGGCCCGCCCGTCAGGGGCCGATGACCGCAGTGCGCTCGCGATCGCGGGCGACGATGCCGATGCGAAGGCGGAGGTGGTCGGGCTGCTCGACGAGATCGGCTACGACACCGTCGACCTCGGCGCGCTCGCGGAGGGTTGGCGCACCCAGCGCGACACGGCGGCCTACGGAGTGATGTACGCCGCCGACCCCACCGACTGGTCGAAGGGTCCCGGGACGGCCTCGGTCCAGACGGTTGCCGCGGCCGCGGCATCGGCGAAGCGGTACACCGAGATGTGAAGGCCGTCGCCTCCCGCACTGCTGGTCGATCAGGGTGCGACGGGTGGCGACGCGTGCAAGTCGGCGAGTTCTTCGGTGGCTCCTTTGAAGACGAGTATGTCCACGAAGCCCTGGATGGGCGCACCGTCGAACTCCGAAACGAGCTCCGTGACGATTCCACGAATGACTTCTGTGTCGTTTTCGTCGTCGGGAGATTGTTGGATCAGTTCGTCGACGAGTGGTTCGATGTGGGGGTTGGGTTCGTTGCTCATTGGTTTGGTTCCTCAGCTGTTGGTTGGGAGTGACCTCGACGCCACGGGGCCGTCACGATGAGCCCGCCGAGACGGTGCTGGTCGTCGTAATCCTGGGGCCGGCCGCTCGGACCTCGTCGGAGGTGGTGTCTTCGAACTCGGCGAAGTTGGCAACGAACATGGCGGCGAGTTCGGCGGCCTGGTCGTCGTAGGCCGACGGATCGGCCCAGCTCGAGCGGGGGTCGAGCACCTCGTCGGGCACGCCTGCCACCTTCGTCGGTACCATCACGCCGAAGAACGGATCCTCTCGGAACTCCACGCCGTCGAACGCGTCGTTGAGTGCCGCATCGACCATCGCCCGAGTGTGGGCGAGATGCATGCGCTCGCCCACACCGTACGGTCCACCCGTCCAGCCGGTGTTGATGAGGTACGTCTTCGAGCCGTGCTCACGGATCTTCTTCGCGAGGAGTTCGGCGTAGACCGCCGGCGGATGCATCATGAACGGTGCCCCGAAGCACGCGCTGAACGTCGCTTGGGGCTCGGTGACACCGCGCTCGGTTCCGGCGACCTTGGCGGTGTAGCCGGAGATGAAGTGGTACATCGCCTGTTCGGGGGTGAGTTGGGCGATGGGGGGAAGCACACCGAACGCGTCGGCGGTGAGCATGATGACGACCTTGGCGTGACCGCCCATCGACGTCGTCGACGCGTTCGGGATGTGCGACAACGGATAACTCGCCCGTGTGTTCTCGGTGTAGGCGTCGCTGTCGAGATCGATGTCTCTGGTGTCGGGATCGATGGCCACGTTCTCGAGGATCGTGCCGAACCGGCGCGTGGTGTCGTAGATCTCCGGTTCGCCGGTCGGGCTCAACTTGATGACCTTGGCGTAGCACCCGCCTTCGAAGTTGAACACGCCGTTGTCACCCCAGCCATGTTCGTCGTCGCCGATCAGCACCCGGTTGGGGTCGGCCGACAGCGTGGTCTTGCCCGTGCCGGAGAGCCCGAAGAAGATCGCGCAGTCGTCGGGCTTGCCGCGAGCGTGGTTGGCAGACGCGTGCATCGCCAAGATGCCCTGCTTGGGGAGCAGGTAGTTCATCACCGAGAACATCGCCTTCTTGATCTCGCCGGCGTATTCGGTGCCGCCGATGATCACCTCCTTGCGTCCCAGGTGAACAGCGACGAAGACCTCGGTGCGGGTGCCGTCGATCTCGGGAACGGCATGGAAGCCGGGGGCGGCGACGAGGGTGAACTCGGGTGCGAAGGTCTCCAGTGCTTCCGGGTCGTGTTCCTGGATGAACATGTTGCGAACGAACAGGCTCTGCCAGGCGTGCTCGGTGACGAGGCGAGCCGCGAGGCGGTGGCGTTCGTCGGCGCCGGAGTAGCAGTCCTGTACGAACAGCTCGCGTTGTTGGAGGTATGCCATCAAGCGCGCCCGGAGGTGCTCGTAGGAGTCCGGAGACATCGCGCGGTTGACGTTGCCCCACCACACATCGTCGCGGCTGCCGGGTTCGTCGACCACCCATTTGTCGTTCGGCGAACGTCCGGTGTACTGCCCTGTGCGGACCACCAGGGGCCCCAGATGGGCGATCATCCCTTCGTAGCGTCGGACAGCGTGTTCGTAGAGCGCCGGCGTGTTGAGGTTTCGCCAGACCTGGCCGGGCTGTTCGACGCCTTCGAAGACCTGCATGGCGGTCACTGCTCGGGCTGCTCTTGGGCAAGCCGGTCCTCGAACGATTCATCGGTGACGTCGGCGTCAGCGAACGGCACGCCTTCGAGGTGGTCGGGTGGGTAGTCGGGACGTACCTCGTCGCTGGTGACCGGGCTGTCCAAGCCGGTGACTTCCTCGTCGAATTGTTCGGCGCCGGACTGGACGTCGCCCGAATCGCTGGGGGCGTTCATGCTGCTGCCGGGTAGCGGAACCACGGCGACGAGATGGCTCGGACCTCGTCGGCGACGGCCCGCTTCACGCTGGGCATCGTTCCCAAGGGTTGCGCTGGCGATGGTGGGGAACGGGTCGGCGATGAGCAGTTTCATGAGAGCCTCCTGAGGCGCGGTGATGGTGGTTGCGAGAGCATGGTGGTTGTCGAGGGAACCGTCTCCCGGCGCGCAGGATGAGAGACCAGTTCGCTGTGGTGGGTCGATTGCGGCATGCGGTCACCTTCGAGACGTTCCGAGTGGAGCGTCGCCGAGGACCAGAGCGACAAGAACTGCACACACTGTAGCACCCGTGCCGGTTGCCCCCGGTAGGTTGAAGTGCGAAGCGTTGCTCCGGTCCCTGGTGGCGCATGGTTCTCACGGCCTGCGACTGGAGATGTCTGATGAGCAACGACGAAGTCCATGTGGTGCCCGGTGCCGGCCAAGTCGGCCGCACGCTGATCGAGCAATTGGTGGCTTCCGGCCGCTCCGTGCGAGCGGTGTCGCTGCATGGTCCACCGGCTGGGATCGAAGGTGTGGAGTGGCGAGTTGCTGGAGGCGTCCGAATCCGGACGTGTCCGGATCGCCATCGGACGGGCCTCGGACTTCTTCGGCGCGGGTGTGACCCAGTCCGCTCTGGGCGAACGTGTCTTCGCCAATGCCCTCGACGGCAAACGCGCCGACTTCATCGGTGATCCCGATCTTGCCCACACCTACAGCTATGTGCCGGACATCGCTGCTGGCCTGATGACGCTGGGCACCGAACAGCGTGCGATCGGTGAGGTCTGGCACCTGCCGGGCCCCGAGACCGGCACCAGCGTATGGGTGCCCGGGGCGGGATTTGAACCCGCACTCCACGTGAGTGGAAGGGGGGTTTAAGCCGGTTGCAAATCGTCCGATGCGTCCAGCCGAGTCCAAGAAGCCCCGATCTGTGCGGGCCACCGGTCCAGATCGTCCAGTCCAGTCCGAGTCGTGCGACCGAATCGGCGACAGTCCAGCGAATCCTGTGATCTTTTCGTGATCTTCGGACTGCGAGAATCCTGCCTGCGCTGTGCGAAATGTGGTTCCGACAAGCGCCGCCGCCGCAACCCCCGTCCAAGATGGGAGCGTCGTAGTTTTCGATCAGTCAATCGCTGTGAGCACATCTGGGTACCGGGCAACGACGTGGCGATACCGACGCAGTCGCTCTTCGAGATCGTCCCCGGTCCACCAGTTGAATCGGCGGCCCTTCGACCGATGGCGGTCCAGCCGGTCGGCCAGTGGCCGTGTCACACGGCTTCGAACCACGAGGAGATACCCCTCCGCTTCGTGGAACTCGACCGTGTCCAGAATCGCTGTCACTCGAGATACTCCGACTGGCCTGAGGTCAGCTTTGCACTGAACGACGATACGGCAGACTCGGTGGGTCCGGTCGGGGTCCTTCGCGTCGAGTTCCCCCGGCAGAAGCGGCATCTCCCACTCAACGAGGATGTCACGCCCACCGTCGGGTTCGTTCGCTAGTCCGGCGAACGCTGACCATCGGACTCCTGGACTGAGATCAATGATCTCTTTAACGAACCCCTCAAAACGCTCGCCATCGATACGGTCGCGCCACTCGAATCGCGTCGACGAAAACAGGAACTGACTCTCTTCGGCATGCCGTTTGGCCAGTCGCTTCCGCTCCGTTCGAGCGGCA
>DASQFE010000484.1:0-4642 GCA_035633295.1 Ilumatobacteraceae bacterium
TGACGCCGCCGTGTACTGGCTGGCAAGGATGCTCGAGGCCGGCGAGGATGCCCGCTTCATCGCCAGGCGCCTGATCATCTTTGCGTCCGAAGACATCGGCCTCGCCGACGCCAACGCGCTCCAGGTCGCCGTGGCTGGTGCGCACGCGCTTGAACACGTGGGGCTCCCCGAGGCGCAGCTGAACCTTGCCGAGGCAGCGATCTACCTCGCCACGGCACCCAAGAGCAATCGAGTGGCGCTCGCGATCTGGAACGCACGCCAGGATGTGCGTGACGGCGCCGTGGGTGAGGTCCCGGCTCATCTGCGCGACTCGCACTACCAGGGCGCTGCCACGCTCGGGCACGGAACCGGGTACGAGTATCCTCACGACCATGCCTCCGGCGCCGTCGTCCAGCAGTACCTCCCCGACACATTGCACGGTCGTCGGTGGTACGAACCGTCCGACCACGGCGACGAACGCGAGCTCAGCACTCGGGCAACTCCGGGAGACGATCTGACGTGAGCGCCGGCGAACTCCTCCTCGTGATCGCCGGAGTGCTGTGTTCGATCGGCTTCGCCGCGCTCGTGGTGGTGCTCATGCGCGTCCTGGATGCGCTGCGCGATGTTCGACGCGAGCTCGATGATCTCCGAGCCGAGACGACGCCGTTGATCCAGGAGCTACAGGACACCACCGACGAGGCGCGGGCGACGGTCAACGAGGCACGCGCCGACCTGGAGCGGTTCGACCGTGTGCTGGGCTCGGCGGAAGCGATCGGCGACGCTGTGGGAGCCACCGTTGCTCGTACCTCGTTCTCAGCGCCGATGATCAAGGCCGCCGGCCTCGCCCGCGGCACCTCACGCACGATCGCCCGATTGCGGGGCGCACCGCGCATGCCTGCGATGGGCCCGGTTGCGATCGAGGCGATCGAAGCGGGAACCCAGACCGACCGACGATGGAGACGACGAGCATGATGAAGCGTGTGACCTGGTTTGCGGGTGGTCTCGTGGCAGGCATTGCCACAGCGGGCTATGCCAAGAAGAAGGTCAAGGAGACCGCTGCCCAGATCTCCCCGACGCAGGCGGCCAGGTCAGCGGCTGGTTCGGTGCGCGCGAAGTCGCGAGAGGTGGTCGATGCGGTTCGCGAGGGTCGACAGGTGATGAAGACCACCGAGGACGAACTGCATGCCCGCCGAGAAGGACGTCTCGTTTCGCTCGACGAGCACGTCGCTCCCGGCGACCAGGTGTATGTCGACGGTGTGCCGGTCGAGAGCGGACGTGTGATCGTGATGCGCGAGCGCCAACCCAAGGGGCGCAAGGCTGGAAAATGAGTGTCGAGGCCGTCGTCGCCCATGACCCTGCGGCGCCCGCCGGCACGACCCCGGCCAGCACGACAGCACTGGTCGAGCGACTGAGGTCACGGCTGCGGCCCGATCAGGTGCGCGACGGCACCGCAGAAGTCCACCTCTACCGGCGCGACGCGTCGAACATGGAGGGCGACGCGGCAGTGGTGTGCTTCGCCGAGTCCACCGACGACGTGCGCGCCATCGTGCAGGTGGCGAACGAGTTCGGAGTGCCGTTCGTCGCCCGCGGATCGGGGACGGGACTCGCCGGGGGAGCAGTCCCGATGTGTGGTGCCATCGTCGTGTCGACCTCCAAGATGAACCGGATCATCTCGGTCGATGCGGTCAACCGTCTGGCGTGGGTGGAGCCAGGCGTTCTGAACCTCGATCTGTCGAGGCAGATCGCCCACCTCGGTGTCCACTTCGCCCCGGATCCGAGCAGTCAGCAGACCTGCTCGATCGGCGGCAACGTGGCGAACAATTCCGGTGGGCCCCATTGCCTGGCCGATGGTGTCACGAGCGCCCACATCCATGCCGTCGAGGTGGTCCTCCCCGACGGCATGGTGACGGTGTTGGGCGGTGAGGACCCTGAACCGGACGGCTACGACCTGCGGGGCGTCTTCGTGGGGAGCGAGGGCATGTTCGGTGTGGCCACCAAGGTGTGCGTCAGGCTGATGCAGAACTCACCCGACGTCGCCACCATGCTGCTCGACTTCGCCTCCGTGGCCGACGGTGCGCAACTCGTGAGCGACATCATCGCCGACGGGATCGTGCCCGCCGCCGTGGAGATGATGGATCAGCTCTGCCTGCAAGCGGTGGAGGAATTCATCCACGCTGGTCTCCCGGTCGATCAAGCAGCAGCGCTGCTGATCGAGGTCGTCGGTCTGCCCTGCGGTGTGGCTGCACAGGTCGCTCGGATCCGCGAGCTCGCCGCATTACGCAACGTGGGGACGTTCAGGGTGGCGGCCGACGACGTCGAGCGGGCGCTGCTGTGGAAGGGCCGCAAGTCGGCGTTCGGTGCGATCGCCCGAATCAAGCCGAACTACTACCTGCACGACACCGTGGTGCCGCGCCACAAGCTGCCCGAGGTGTTGGAGCAGGTCTACGAGATTGCAGCCCGCCACGAACTCCTCGTGCTGAACGTGTTCCACGCCGGCGACGGCAACCTTCATCCCCTTCTCGTGTACGACGCTCGCGAACCCGGCGTCATCGACAGGGTGCATGCGGCGGGTAACGAGATCGTGCGCGTCTCAGTGGCAGCCGGGGGAGTGCTGAGCGGTGAGCACGGCATCGGATTGGAAAAGCGCGATCTGATGCCGCTGATGTTCTCCGACGTCGATCTGGCTGCCCAGGCCGACCTTCGCCGGGCATTCGATCCGCGTTGTCTTTCGAACCCCGACAAGGTGCTGCCGAGCCCGGCGGGATGTGGTGACATCCACAGCGTTCCCGAGGGTGCGTGGGTGTGAGCCTCGACGAAGAAGTCGCCGCCTTCGCGACGGAGGTCGGTGCATCAGACCCCGTCACGATCACAGGTCTCGGCACACGGGGCGGGCCGGTCGCCGGTGTTCGGGCCGTGACGGCACCCACAGGGATCGATTGGATCCAGCCCGCCGAAATGACGATCCGATGCGGGGCGGGCACCCCGGTCGTCGAGGTCGAGACTGCGCTCGCCGAGCATGGGCAATGCGTCGCAATTCCCGACTTCGGAACGGTCGGCGGGGCCCTGGCGGTCGGCCACAGTGGTGTGCGGCGTCTCGCCTGGGGGCCGGTACGCGACACGGTGCTCCAGGTCAGGTACGTCTCCGCGGTAGGCGACGTCGTCAAGGCTGGCGGACCGACCGTCAAGAACGTGAGCGGCTTCGATCTCTGCCGGCTGTTGGTCGGCTCACGCGGGACGCTCGGCTTGCTCGCCGATGTGATTCTGCGTACCCGGCCTCGGCCTGCCCATGAGCAATGGTTCAGCAGCGAACGTGACCCGTGGGAATTGTTGACCGAGCTGTACCGACCGACATCGGTCCTCTGGAATGGAGCGACCACGTGGGTGCTGCTCGATGGACACCCAGACGACATCGAGACCCAGGCAGCTGCGGCAAGGTTGGATCCGACCGCCGGTCCACCCGAGCTGCCGGCCCACCGGTGGTCGATGGCACCGTCATCCTTGCCCTCGTTGCAGTCTGATGAGGCGGGAGCCTTCGTCGCCGAGATCGGCATCGGGATCGTCCACCACACTCGGCCTTTACCCACGACGACGACGGATCGCGAGACCATCGAGCTGCACCGTCGGATCAAGTACGAGTTCGATCCCGATGGGCGGCTCAACCCCGGCGTTGCCGTCCTCGCGGGTGGATGATGGCCGGCGGATGATGCTGCCGGGGAGTGCGCCGAGGGCGTACGTCGACACGCCGGTGATCGATCACCCGGCCGCAGTGGTCGCTGCACGGAAGGCCGCTGCAATCTGGGGACTGTCCGACCCCGTGCTGATGCGGGTCGGCATGAATGCCATTTTCTCGTCAGGCCCGCTGGTGATGCGTGTGAGTTCGCCGTCGGTTGGTGCCCGAGCATCGTTGGAGCTGGTGGATGTTCTGGCTGGCCACGGCCTGCGCGTCCCCGAGGCGGCACGCGATGACGTCGTCGTCAGCAACGGTCTGAGCGTGACGTGCTGGCAGCGGATCGAGGCCACCGGGGAGCCGATCGACTGGCGTGCGGTGGGAGCGATGGTTCGGCTCGTTCACGGCCTCGACGCTGGAGAGCTTCCCCCGTCGGTTCCGTTGCCATCCCCCTCGCGATTGCCATGGTGGGACTTCGACGCCCTGCTCGAGCGCACGGCCTCAGTGCTCGACGACCCTGCCCGCCGAGGCATCGAGGCGACGATCGAACATCACCACGACTGGCAGAGCTTCGACGGCCAGGTGGTCTGTCACGGCGACGTGCATCCCGGCAACGTGATGATGTCGGCCGACGGTCCGGTCCTCATCGATTGGGATCTGCTGTGTTGGGCTCCGCCGGGCTGGGACCATGGACCGATGCTCACCTGGGCCGACCGCTGGGGCGGCGGTGGGTTCGAGTACGAGGCATTCGCCGAGGGCTACGGTCGATCCATGGCAAGTGACCCGGCGACCCTCGCCTTCGCGGAACTCCGGTTGGTCGCCGCCACTCTCATGCGGCTGGCTGCCGGCATGACGAACCCGGCGGCGATGGCCGAGGCCGAGCTGCGCCTGCGGTACTGGCGCGGGGATCCCGAGGCACCGGCTTGGACGGCTCAGTAGCCAAACACGATTCTGTGGCGACTACATGAACTTGCGGATGATGCGCTGCTTCATCTT
>DASQFE010000485.1:0-2268 GCA_035633295.1 Ilumatobacteraceae bacterium
GCCGCCATGGCCCTCGGCCGCACGCTCGACTTCCTCGCCGACAACGACGTCACGCCTCGTTGACCCGGTCTGTTGGGGTCGGGTCCGGAAAGACCGGGGTGGCGACGGTCGGGGTGCTGCATCCGGGGGCGATGGGGGCCAGCGTGGCGGCAGCGTGTTCGGGAGAGGTCGTCTGGTGTTCGGACGGCATCGACAGCGGCACGAACTGCGTCGGTCCCATCGGCGCCTCCCACGACTCGTCGGGCCCGAGGAAGTCGTCAGCTGCCTACCCACGCGGCGTCGTTCCGGTCGGTCCGAACCCCAACCCCGTTTGCGTGACACTTCGGTTGGCCCGTCCCAATGGAACTGTCACGCAAACCGGGTTTGGGGGCCGGGGCTTGGGGGCTGGTCAGGTCTTGTGGAGGACCTTTTCGCGGAAGATTCGGGGGCTGTAGGCGGTCAGGACCACATCGGTGAGGGCCCGCACGGACGCCGAACGGGGGAAGCCGAGGAACGGGCCGAGTTCACCGAAGTACTGGTCGGGGCCGAGCTTGGTGAGCAGCTCCTCGCCGCCGTCGGCCAGCACGCGGATCACGTCGACCTCACCGGACTTCACCACGTAGATGAGCTCGGCGTGATCACCCTGCTCGAAGATCGACTCACCGGCGGCGAACGTCACGTCGTGGGTCGGCCGCTCCTCGTGCTGTTCGGGCTGAACCATGTGCACGATGCGATCGGCGATCGGCACGAGCCGCGCATCGTGCGTCGACACCACGATCATCCGGCCGTCGTCGCGCAAGCTCTGGAGCAGCCTGATGATCGCCTCGGCCTGAATGTGGTCGAGGTTGGCCGTCGGCTCGTCGGCCAACAGCAGCGGCGGGTTGTGTCCGAGCCCGCGGGCCACCGCGACGCGCTGCATCTGTCCACCCGACAACTTGCTCGGCAGATGGTTGCCCCGCTCGGCGAGTCCGACCTGCTCGAGTAGCTCATCGGCGCGTGCGAACGACTCCTTGCGGCCGTGACCGGTGAGCGTCATCGGCACGGCGATGTTCTCCCGGGCGGTCAGCGACGGGATGAGGTTGAACGCCTGGAACACGAAACCGATCTGCTCACGCCGGTGCACGTCGAGCTGTGCACCCTTGAGCCGGGTGACGTCGGTGTCGCCGAGCCGGATGGAACCCGAGGTGGGCGTGAGGATCCCGCCGAGACACGACAGCAGCGTCGTCTTGCCGCATCCCGACGGCCCGAGCAGCACCACCAGTTCGCCCGCCTGCGCCTGGAACGACAGTCCGTCGAGCGGGCGGATGGCGTAGCCGTCGTGGACGAACTCGACGACAAGATCGGTGACCGTGAGTGGTCCGACAGTCATGCACCTGCTCCTGAGAACGCCTGGGACGGATCCGATCGCAACACCTTGCGCATCCCGGCGGCGCCGGCGAGCAACGCCACCACTACTGCGAGCAGCGGCAACTGCCAGAACGCCCGCGCGGGCACGTCGACCGGCAGGGGAAACACCGGCACGAGGAAGATCTGGATGATCGCCGCCACGGCGACGGCCGAGAGTGCCACCAGTACCGCCTGCAGAGCGAGGCTTCCGAGGAGCGCCGAGTTGGGGGCCCCGACCGCCTTCAACACGGCGAAGTCTCGCTGGCGGTCAAGAGCCGACAGGTACACCACTGCGCCAATGATGATCGCGGCAACGATCCACAGCAGCACGCGGACCAGATCGATCGACGCGATCGCACCCTCCAGCGGACCCAGGACGTCCTCGGCGACGTCCTCGGTGGACATCACCTTGGAGCCGGGCGGGATCGCCGTGGGCTCACCCTCCACGAGGATGGCGCTGATGACGTCGTTGGTCCGGAACACCAGCTGCTGCGAGTCGGCCAGCGTCGTGAACACCAGCGGGATGCCGGCGAGCAGCGTCGTGTTCTCGGAGATCCCCACGACTGTGAAGTCCTGTCCGGATACCTGGACCACCTCGCCGACATCGATACCGGCCGCCTTGTCGACCACGACTTCACCGTCGGCAGCGACCGTCCGACCGTCGACCGTCGGTGCGCTCCCGAGACCGCCCGCCTCGTGACCGATGAGGATGACCTCGTCGATGACACCCTCGTGCTGCAGGCTGGAACGTGACACCACGACGCTCGAGGCACGCTCCCCCACGACCGCATCGGCAGCCTCGGCCGGAGCCGCAGACAGTGCAGTGAACGGCCCGGAGATTCCCTCAGGCACGACCCAGCCGTCTGCGCCCAGCGCCCCAACCGTCTCGAAGGGCTCGGTGTT
>DASQFE010000486.1:0-1597 GCA_035633295.1 Ilumatobacteraceae bacterium
GGGGAGCAGGTATTTGGCTGGAATGAACCGGCGCTTGGCCATGTAGACCACGTCGATCACGATCAGGGCGATGATCGCAGAGACGGCGAGCGCGTAATCGGGCTTCGCGAACATCGTCGGCAGCGACGCCAGGACGACGGCATTCAGGATGCCGAGCAGGACGTACTTGACGATCATCCCGGCCGAGGCGCCGTAGCGCGGACCCGTGGGCTTCGACAGCGGCGGCATCATCGAGGCAAGGCCACCGCCCTCCGGCCCGATCGTCGCGCCATTCGTGGCGCTGTTGGGGGTGTGGGTGCCGACCCGGGAGGAGGAGGACCTACGTTCGTGGGCCTCCTCCTCCCCGGGATCGGCGGTGTTCATGTGATGATCAGCCTTCGGCGATCTTGTCGCGGATCTGGGTTGCGGCGTCGGTGAACGCCTGGACCGGATCGGAACCGGTGAAGATCAACGAGTAGGCGTCGGTCCAGCTCTCCCAGACCGCCGACATCTCGGGGATCGCAGGCAGCGGTGTGCCCAGCCCGCCGGCGGCGCCGAAGCCCTTGATGATCGGGTCGTCGGACACCTTCTCGAGGGCGCTGAGCATGGCGGGCGGGCGTCCGCCGGCATCGAACAGTGCGAGCTGCACTTCCTCGGTGCCGAGGTAGTCGACCATGAAGGTCGTGGCAAGGTCGGCGTTCTCGCTGAACGCCGACTGCATGAAGCCCTGGACGCCCACGAACACCTCGGGGGTGCCACCGGCGACCGGCGGGATCGGCTCGACGACGAAGTTGAGGCCGGCATCGGTGAAGTCGCCGGTGTTCCACGGGCCGGTGATCATGAACGGGGTATCCCCGCTCAGGAACGCATCCTTCGAGATGTCGGAGCTGACGTCCTTGGAGATCAGGCCCTCGTTGCTCCAGTCGGCGAACTTCTGTGCTGCCACGAGACCGCCCTCGGAGTCGATGCCGACGTCGTCGGCGTTGTAGGTGCCATCCTCGTTCTCACCGAACACGTAGCCACCGAGCGCGCTGAACAGCGGGTAGTTGTGGTACGGGTCGCCCGGATCCTGCTGGAGACCGAGCGGCACGCCGACGGTGCCGTCGGCCTGTAGCGCAAGGGCGGTTGCCTCGAGGTCCTCGAACGTGGCCGGTGCCTCGGGCACCAGGTCGACGTTGCGGATGAGCGCAATGTTCTCGATGGCGTACGGGACGCCGTAGAGGGCGCCGTCGTACGTGAACGCCTCGATGGCGACGGGTGCGTACAGTTCGGCGTCGGCGCCGAGATCAATCGGCGCGACGACGCCGTTCGAGACGAGCTCGCCCAGCCAGTCGTGGGCGCCGGTGACGATGTCGGGACCTTCGCCGGCAGGACCGGCGATGGAGAGCTGGTCACGGATCTCGTCGAACGGCACTTCGACGACCTGGACGGTGACGCCCTCGGCCTCGGAGAATGCCGCTGCGATCGGCTCGAGTACAGGTGCCCGGGTGTCGTCGGCCCAGATGACGAGGTCGGCGTCGCCGCGGGGCGGAGCCTGATACTCGGTGGTCTCGGTCGTCGTGGCGTCCGTGGCGGCTTCCGTGGTTGCGGTCGCGGCCTCCGTGGTCGCGGTGGTGTC
>DASQFE010000487.1:0-1827 GCA_035633295.1 Ilumatobacteraceae bacterium
TCGCCTCCGAGCTCATCGAGCAGCTCGCAGCGACCGGTGCGCCGGTGCTTCGGGACGAGGTGAGCACCCGAGCGGTTCCGCACCTCGCAACGCATCCGTAGGCGCCAAACCCTGGCCAGGACGACCACATCCGACGCCTACCATGACACCGGGCGGAGGCGTCGGATGGGTTCGGGATCGTCAGGGTCGTCAACGAGCGGCCGGAGGAGGACAGCTGTGGAAGAACACCGGCGGCTCTACAGGTTCGATGGGTACGAACTCGACACTGCACGTTTCGAATTGCGGGCGGGCGACAGGGTTGTGCACATCGAACCGAAGGTGTTCGACGTGCTCGAATACCTCGTGAGCCACCGGCAACGAGTGGTGTCCAAGCACGAGCTGCTCGACGCGATCTGGGGCGATCGCTTCGTCAACGAGTCCGCACTGACGACCCGACTGAAGGCAGCCCGACGCGCGCTGGGCGACGACGGCAGCACACAACGAATCATCCGCACGGTACACGGCCGCGGATACCAGTTCGTTGCCGATGTCGTCGAGGTCGCAGCGCCCGACGCCGCTGCCATCGAGCCGGTGGCTCCCGAGCGGCCGTCGGCCGCCCCCACCGCCGACGTCGGCTCGCCGATTCGACAACGGATCCGATACTGCGTGGCGGGTGACGGCGCCCGAATCGCATGGGCGTCGTCTGGTGCGGGACCGCCGCTCGTCAAGGCTGCGAATTGGATGACCCACATCGACATGGAGTGGGACAGCCCGGTCTGGCGCCACTGGCTCATCGGGTTGTCGCAACGCCGTACGCTTATTCGGTACGACGAGCGAGGTTCGGGTCTGTCTGATCGGGAGGTCGGCCACTTCGAGTTCGACGACTGGGTAGACGATCTCGGTGCCGTGGTCGACGCGGCCGGGATCGACCGGTTCCCGCTGCTCGGGATCTCTCAGGGTGCGCCCACTGCGATCGCTTTCGCAGCAGCGCATCCGGAGCGGGTGGAACGACTGATCGTCGTCGGCGGATACGCGCAGGGCAGGATGATCAGAGCCCAAACGCCCGACGAGAAACAGGAAGCCGACATCGACATCGAGCTCGCACGCGTCGGGTGGCGCCGACGTGACCACACGTTCCTGCAGGTCTTTGCGACTCAGTTCATGCCGGACGCCACGCCCGAGCATCGCAATGAGTTCAACCGCCTCCAGCTCGAGACCACCTCGACCGACAATGCGGTCCGCTTCCTCGAGGTGTTCGCACACATCGACGTGACGGCGCTTGCACCGCTCGTCACCTGCCCCACCCTGGTGGTTCACGCACGGGGCGACATGCGTGTGCCACCGGCACAGGCCCAGATGCTGGCGTCATCGATCCCCGACAGCCGCCTCGTGGTGCTCGACAGCCGCAACCACCTCCTGACCGCCGACGAGCCGGCATGGCCCGTCTTCCTCGACGAGGTGAGCACGTTCCTCCAGGATGGTTGACCGGTCGTTCGCACCGCCGCGAACGACCGGCCGACATTGCTCGGCGCAGCGCCGTCAGGCGTGGGCACCGTCGCCGAGGTGGTGAGCTGCGCTTCGGTCGATGAGTCGTTCGAGATGCTCGACGATCTCGGTGGTGGCATGGTGCCGCTGGTACTCGACGGCGAGACTCGCTGCACGCGTGGGGTAGCGGTCGTCGGTGAGGACGCGGCGCACGGCTCGGTCCACCAGTTCCGGTGTCGTCTGGGTCTTGGGGAGGCGGATCCCGACACCGGCCCACTCCACCCGGCGGCCGATCTCGGCCTTCTCTTCCGTGTTGCCCACCTGTACGACGGGCACGCCGTGGTGCAACGCCAGGTTCGTGCC
>DASQFE010000488.1:0-9773 GCA_035633295.1 Ilumatobacteraceae bacterium
AAGAACCCCAGCGCCCACCGACCGTCGCTCGACGTCGTGAGCGTCGTCGACCGGATCACCGCACGGCCCGCACGCGCCAGCCGCGCCGACCATCGGCAGAGCACCACCACTGCGATCAGCATCGACACGCGCACCAACCGACCGACGAAGAGATCGCCGAACAGCATCAACGGCATGCGCACCACCGAGAGGAAGGGCCCGTAATACAGGTAGGTCTTGCCACCCACCACGAATCCTTCGGGGCCAGGGATCGCTGGGTCGACCGCCAGTCGGCCACGCCAGAACGCCCGAGCTTGCTCGTCGTAGAAGTCGGCACCGAACCCCGCCCGGTCGAACAGATCCCACGGACGCCACGACGTGGCCACCAGCCAGAAGACGCCGACCGCCGCCACCGTGACGATCCACACCACGGCGTTGGACGACAATCCCCGGTGACTCGATTCCTGGCTGTTGCTGCCACCCACGGAGACGGAGTGGGTGTCGGGAGCCTGCTCGACGTTCGACGTCACGTCACGGGCGGGTCGAGAAGGTGCGGTGCCGTTTCGAGTCGAACCACGAACTGGTAGGCGAACAGCGTGGGCCATACACGACGGGCCAGACCATCACCGGTGGCAACGACGCTCCCGAGCACTCCCTCGACGCCGAGCACGTCGAGCGGCAGGCCTGCCGACGACTCGGCCGTGGTGACGAGCCCGGTGTTCGCCAACGCGCGTCGGAAACTCCGCCGGGTGAAGAAACGCACATGGGTGCGATCGAGAATGCCGCGCTGGTCGTAGTCGAAGAGCCCGGTGACCGTGCGCAGACGCGGATACCAGTGGCCGAAGTTCGGCACGCTGGCGATGATCGTGCCCGCCGGATCCATCCGGCCCGCGAGATCGGCCAACAGCTCGTCGGGGTTGCGAACGTGTTCGATGACATCGGCGGCAATGACGACGTCGTAGCCATCACCGACCTCGTCGGGAAGCCCGCCCTCCACATCGGCAACGAAGAACCGATCGGTTCGCTCTGCGATCTCCTCGTCGGCCACGACATCGACTCCGGTCACATGATGACCACGCCGCCGAAGCTCTGCAGCCACCCAACCCGGCCCGCAGCCGACGTCGAGAATCCGCAGCGGCCTGCCCACCGGCACAAGATCGAGGACGATTGCATGGGAACTGTTCGGTGACGGCTTGTACTCGTACGGCTCACTCTTGCGTCCGAGGTCGCCGCGTCCGAATCCATACTCGCCGAGGCGGTGCCGAACCGTGTCGATCATGATGTCGCGGGCATAGGCGATGCCATTGACGCGCGAGATCTCGTCGCCGTAGTAGGTCGGGATCGGCACCTCGACGATGCGTTTGTCGGCACCGAGCAGCTGCAGGATGATCTCGGTGTCGAAGTCGAAGTTGTCGCTGTTGCCGACGAACGGGAGCTCGGCGAGCGCCGCCACCCGGTACGCCCGGTACCCCGAGTGCCACTCACTCAAACGGGCGCCGGTGATCGCGTTCTGCGCAGTGGTGAGGATCCGATTGCCCACGTACTTGTAACGCGGCATCCCACCTCGCAGGGCGCCACCTGGATCGAGCATCCGCGAGCCGAACACCGCATCGGCATCACCGTCGATGATCGGCGCCAACAGGTCGGCCATCTTCTCCGGGGCGTACTGCCCATCGCCGTGCAGGAGCACGACGACATCCCACCCGTGATCGATGGCGTAGCGGTATCCGGCCTTCTGGTTGCCGCCGTAGCCGAGATTGCGATCGTGGCGGATGATCGTGAGCGGAACATCCGTGCCCGATGCCACGTACCCGTGAGCGACATCGAACGTGGAGTCCGACGAGTGGTCGTCCATGACGAGCACCTCAGCCAACTCGGCGCACAACTCGGGCGGAATCCGGTCGAGAACCCACCGCAGCGTCGATTCCGCGTTGTAGGCAACGACGAGCACCCCGATCTTCACGTCACTCCCCCGGGCTGCGCTCGCATCCGGCTAACACTACAAAGCCGACGCCACCTCGGACGTCCCCTCTACAGTGTTCGACCGGTGAGCAGCGACACGCCCTCGAACGGGACCCCCACTCTGCTGGAACGTCAGCAGCTCAACATCCAGGACCCGTCGGCGCACACGTTCTGGCACTGGGTGCGATTCGACCTGGTTGCCGAAGCCGCGAACCGACAGCACGCCGTTCAGGTGCTCGACATCGGCGCCGGATCGGGCATGCTCGGCGACTGGATGGCCACGCACATGCCGAGCGTGCGCTACCGGTTCGAGGAACTGTCGCCGGTGCTCGACGCTGCGCTGGCGACCCACTTCGGTTCCGAGGCGCGCCACGATCCTGCGGAGGCGATCACCGCCGACATCGTGGTGACGATGCTCGACGTCGTCGAACACATCGAGGACGATCTGGGCGCACTCACCCATCTCGCCACCCGGATGGATCCGGGCACGACGCTCGTGGTGACCGTGCCGGCGCTGCAGTGGGCGTTCTCCTCGTGGGACGTCGAACTCGGCCACTATCGCCGCTACTCGCGTCGCCAGGTTCGCACCCTGCTCGAACGTGCCGGATTCGAGGTGCGCAGCACCGCGTACCTGTTCCCGGAGATGCTGGTGATGCTGCCCGTGCGCAAGCTGCGTCCCGGGAGCCGTTCCGACGTCGACTTTCCCCGATTGAGTGACCGGATGAATCGGCTCGGCTACGCGGTGAGCCACCTCACGGCCCGGTGGAGGCGGTTGTGGCCCGCGGGCACATCCGTTGTCGCCATTGCATCGAAGCCGATACCACAGCCATGAGACAGCCATGAGACAGCCATGAGCGCATCCACCGGATCCACTCGCTGCTGGGTCGTGAGCCCGATGCTCAACGACACCGAGTCGTTCGTGCAGCTGCGCACCGAGACCACCGACGCTTGCACGGCCGACGGGCTCGAGCTCGAGCTCCGCTACGTCGTGATCGACGACTCTGCGGGCACCGATCCCGACATCCACACGCTCGACGACTTCGACAACGTCGAAGTCTTGCGTCCGCCGTTCAATCTCGGACACCAACGCGCCATCGTCTACGGCCTGCGCCACATCGTCGCCGAACTCGAAGATGGCGATGTCGTCGTCACGATGGACTCCGATGGCGAAGACCAGCCGTGCGACGTCCCGCGACTCTTGCGGGCACTCCACTCCGACACGGTCGCTCTCGCACTTGCCCAGCGGACCAAGCGTTCCGAGCCACTGCGCTTCCGGGTGATGTACGTCGTGTTCCGGATCATGTTCCGCGTGCTGACGGGCACCACGATCCGGTCGGGGAACTTCGCCGCCCAGCGCGGTGATTCACTCGCTGTCACCATTCAGCATCCGAGTTTCGACCTCTGCTATTCCTCGACGTTGCTGGCGCTGCGGCGGCCCACCGCCACCGTGCCGTGCGCCCGAGGTCATCGCTTTGCCGGCAGCTCCCGGATGAACACCTACGCACTGATGGCCCATGGGGTCCGCATGCTCCTGCCGTTCTCGGAACGGATCGCGGTGCGCATGATGTTCGTCGCCGCCACGAGCGCGCTGACCCTCGCGGTGTTTCTCATCGCGATGGCCACTGGCATGCTCGGCGACCCTCCCGGCACCGTCGCGTGGAGCGCGCTCGTTGCGGTGTTGACCGTCTTTGCGGCAAGCTTCGCCGCGTTCGTGGTGCTGTTCTCCGGGTTCGCCCAGTCGTCGGCCATCGCCATGCAGGGCATCGGCACGGCCCAGGCAGCCTCGTCGGACTCAGCGACATGACCTCCACCGACGTCGAACAGGAACCCGAGGTCGACGTCGTCGTCGTTGATGTCGAAGGACCCCGCCGGTGGGTCCGTGCTGCGCTCGTTGGTGTCGTCGTGTTGCCGATCGTGACGGCGGTCGTGCGGTCGCTGCGCCGAGATTGGTTCCCTATCGGCGACAACGCACTGCTGTATCTCCGTGCCGTCGACGTCTTCACCGAACACCATCCGCTGCTCGGTTCGTGGACCTCCGCGTCGCTGTCGGTCGGTGAGAACATGAACAACCCGGGGGCGCTGTACGACCTGCTGATGGCACCGTTCGCCCTCACGCTCGCCCCGGGGCCCGGTGCGGCGATCGGTGTCGGGGTGCTCAACATCGCCTCGATCATCGGGATCTCGATCGCCAGCCGCCACATCGGTGGGTGGCGCATGCAGCGTTGGATGCTGCTCGCCACTGCGGCACTCGCCTGGTCGATGGGCAGCGAGATGCTCTTCGACATCTGGCAGGCGCACGCGCTGCTGCTGCCGTTCCTGGCGTTGCTCGTCCTGATGGTCGGATGCACCGCCGGGCGGCGTGCCTGCGTTCCCTGGGCTGTCTTCGTCGCCAGCGTGTTGATCCAGACCCACATCAGCTATGCCTACGTACTCAGCGCCCTCGTCGTCGCTGCGTTGGCGATCTCATGGTGGCTCCACCGGCCCGTCGAGCGTGCGGCCGTCACCAGCGCGTTGAGATCGCGCACGGCCATCATCACCGCCATCGTGTTCGTGCTGTGTTGGATCCAGCCGCTGTACGAGCAGTTCTTCGGCGATGGCCGGGGCAATCTGACGCGATTGGCTTCCAACTCCGGTGGTGGCGACGTGACCCTCGGGCTCACCGATGCCACGAAGATCACCAGTGCGATCATCGCGTTGCCGCCGTGGTGGATGCGGTCTGGCTACTCCACCACGGTCCCGATCACACAGGTCACGCCCACTGATGACGGCTATCGCCTCGTGATAGCAGGCCTGCCCGGCCTGGCCACCTCGGTGCTCGCCCTCATTGCGGTGATCTCGCTGCTGGTGGCCTTGACCATCGCAGCTCACCGTCGCGGCCTGCTGGCCGCGACCTGCGCCGGCGCCCTCTGTGCAGTCTCCGTGCCCATCACCGTGGTCGCGCTCAGCCAACTGACGATCGGAACCGTCGGATTTTCCTCGCACCATGTCCGCTGGGTCTGGCCGCTGTCGGTGTTCATCACCTTCTCGATCGTCTGGATCGCGACGGAGATCTGGACCGCTACGAGAACCCCGGAAGCCACTGGAGCCACTGGAGCCGGTCCCGACCGTTCGGCAGCGTGGTTCGATCGAATCTCGATCGGTCTGATCGTGGTGCTGTCGATCGCCAACATCGCCTATCTCGAACGTCCGGATGGTCCGGTGGCGGCGTACTCGAAGATGGCGGCGATGCGACGGGTGTTGCCGCAGATCGGCGTGCTCGGCGACCACGATCCCGTCGTGTACGACGTGTCGAACCTGCGTGTCTTCGAGCCGTACAGCTCCACGATGATGATGCGGATGCAGGAACTGGGCGTCGAGTTCCGCGTCACCGACGAAGGCCTCGTTCGACAACTCGGCCCCTCACGGCGCGCCGACGGCACCGAGACCACGAGGGTGTTCCAACTCGAGGGCATCGATGCCCTCGACTACGGCGGGCCGGCGTGCACCGTAGCGCTGGCCAGTGCACTGACTGCCGATGACGAAGCCGCCACGCGCGACCTCGCCGACCGCCTCGCCGCCGACCTGGCCGACGGCACGATCGTCATCGATGAGGGCCGGCTCACCGAAGCCGACCCGATCGACCAACTCGCGGCGGCCCGCGCCGGCGATCTCGACGCCGCTTGGCTGCTGGTCATCGACGGGTCCCTCGCAACATGGGTCGCCGAGGGCATCGCCGACAGCACCCGCGAGACCGACCTCGGCGTCGACATGGATCGGGTCATTCGGTGGCAGACGACCAGTTATGGCCTGTTCGCCGAGGGACCCTGGGCCTGCCCGAGCTGAACCGGCAACCGGACGCGTTGTCAATGCACCCCGAGGCGTGCACGATCGACAATCGCAGAGCGAACGGCGGTCCGCCTCGTGCCCGCTCGGTGAGGTCACCAACCTCGAGATCATCGACCGGGTACTTGCTGTATTGGGGCGTGATCCAGCCGAGTGGATCGAGCACGGAGCGGATCGACCGAACCACGATCGGCGGTATCTCATCAACCCGGAACGGATTGCCGGGTGCTCGTCTGAGGAATCCTGCGATCACGGTTGCGGCGGTGGGAGTAGGCACAGCCCATGTCCCGGCGCGCAGATGACTTGTCAACGGATCCGGCGGTGGTGCTCATCGAAGAGCCTGCCGAGTCGTTCGACGCGTGGCTGCGCGAGCTTCTCGTCGATCCGCCGGTAGAGCTCGACAGGACGAGAGCGGAGCTCGTCGCTCAGGCTCGCGTTGACGAGGCGTGAAGCGATTCGTCCTCGATGCGTCGGCCGGCGTCGAGCTGCTTCTGAATACGACGCGCGCACGGTCGCTCTCTGCTCAGTTTCCATTGTCGGCGCAATAGTGGGTGCCGGAGCACTACTTCGTTGAAGTGGCTGGCGCGCTCGGGCGTGCTGCGTTTGATCAGCCAATATCCGTCCGCTCTCATCTTGTCGAGATCTGGATTCCAGCCATCGGCGCCATCCACGTCGAGGCGCGGGGCCCTTCGCCCCTATGCCAGGCCCGCTCGGCTATGCATCATGATAGTTGAAGGGCTGCGTCATCATCGGCGGGGGTTTTGGCGGGGTGAGCGAAAGGAGGAGCGACGTGTCAGCTGCCCTGCTGCCCGATGTAACGAGGATCTGCGAGTCCGTTGTGCTGGTCGGCACCTTCCCACCGACCGAATGCGGAATCGCCACCTACACAGCGAACCTTCGCGATGGTCTGGAGACGTGTGGCATCGACAGCCGGGTGCTGCGAATTGTCGATGACACCGAGGTCGGCTCGGACACCGTCCACGTGGTGGGTCATTGGGTGCGAACCCGGCCTCGGGGAGCAGCAGCAGCGGCTGCACTGGTGTCACCGTTCGATTCGGTACTCGTGCAGCACGAATTCGGTATCTACCCCGGTGTCGACGGCGCCGAGGTGGTCCCCTTCGTGGAGATGTGCCGCCCTCCGGTGTTCACCGTTCTCCACACGGTGCTCGATACTCCGACCAGCTCGCAGCATCGGATCATCGACGCCTTGTTGCAGTCGTCCGAACTCGTCGTCGTCCACACGGCCGTGGCCGCGGCACGTCTGATCCGAGTGCACGAGGTACCGGCGTCGAGGGTGGCAATCGTGCCGCACGGTGCCACTTCGAATCTGAATGGGCCACGGCCACTCAGGTCAGTCGAGCCGATCATGCTCACGTGGGGGCTGCTCGGTCCGGGGAAGGGGATCGAACGAGGTATCGAAGCTGTCGCGCAGATGCGTTCGGCCGGTCTCGACGTTCGCTATGTGGTGGCTGGCGAGACGCATCCCAAGGTTCTGCTCCGGGAGGGAGAACGGTACCGCGAGTCGCTGCATGAGCTGGCACGAGAACGCGGTGTCGCCGACCTCGTCGATTTCGATGGCTGCTACCGGTCCTGGGACTCACTGCGGGCCATCGTCCGCAGCGCAGACGTCGTGCTGGTTCCCTATGACACGCGCGACCAGATCACCTCCGGTGTGCTCGTCGAGGCACTCGCCGCCGGGAAACCAGTCGTTGCGACAGCGTTCCCCCATGCCATCGAACTCGGCCCGACCGGCGCCGTCACTGTCGTCGACCACGAATCGCCCGATGAGGTTGCGTCGTCGGTGACGGCCATCCTCACCGACCAGTCGCTTCGAGCCGCGATGCAGGCCGCCGCTCGGGTCGAGAGCGCCCACTACGACTGGCCCACCGTCGGTGAACGTTTCCATCATCTGATGACAGGACAACTGCAGAACGTTTCGCCACGCCGGAATCTCGCCAGCTGAACCATGTCAGGGCTCCCCATCCTCCCGCGGGCGACCCTGTCGCCGCTGCGTGCCCGGATCGATGATGTGGGGATCATCGAGCACGCACGGGGGCCGGTGCCTGCACCCGAGTTCGGCCACTGCATCGACGACGCCGGACGCGCACTCGGCCTGGCCGGCCAGCTCTGGGACGACCCGGATGCATCGATGGTCGCTGCAGCGTGTCTGCTGCAGCTCGAGGCATCCTGGTGCTCGGGTCGAGGGCTGGTGCTCCGGCTCGACGCCGATGGTCGCCCTACCGGGGATCCGCTGAGCGACGACGGTTGGGCGCGGATGTTGTGGGGCCTGGCGCACGCCTCGACCGGAAGCCTCGGCGCGACGATCGCGCAGCGGTCCGCTCCACTGCTCGCTGCCCTCGCCGGGATGGAGTCGTCTCAACCCCGAGCTGCTGCCCACGCGGTGCTCGCCGGGGTGGTGTTGCTCCGACATGACTCCGCTTCGGCGGACGGCGCGCGACTGGTGGACGTCAACGCCGGGAACCTGCCGGTCGCCGGACGACGTGGTAGCTGGATGTGGCCCGAGCCTCGGCTGACCTATGGGAACACGCTGGTCGTCGAGGCGCTGCTCGCCGTCGCGGCCCTCAGCGGCGACGAGATCGGGATCGAGTCGGGGCTCGAGCTGCTCGATTGGCTCGTCTCCCAGGAGACGAGCGTCGCCGGGAATCTGAGCTTCACACCGGTGGGCGGTCGGGGGCCCGGCGAACCTGGCGGCTTCGATCAGCAGCCACTCGAGGCGTGGACCTTGGCCGATGCCGCCAGAGAGGCCTACCGGATCAGTCCCGACAAGGCCTGGGTCGACGTCGCGAACCGTGCGGCAGCATGGTTCGGTGAGGAGAACGACCTCGGCCTCCCCATGTGGGATCCCGTCACCGGCGCAGCGTTCGACGGGCTCACCGCCGTCGGGGTCAACCTCAATCAGGGAGCGGAGTCAACGCGGGCGCTCATCGGCACCGTTCATGCGGCCGAGGTGCTGGCGTCCTCATCGGCCGCGAAGTCGCTTCGCAGGAGCTCGAGCAGATGACGAATCGACGCCCGGGCCGCACCGACATGACGGTCGGCCGCTCCGTAGACGAGCATGATCGTGTCACCGTCGTCGGCCACATGCGCTCCCTGGACGAAGATGACGTTGTCGACATCGCCGACGAGCTCCCACTCGAGCTCAGGCACCATCAGCGCATCGCCATGGACCTCGATGGGTCGGCCGGTGCTGGCATCGAGCAGCGCGAGGTTCATCGTGTACACGCCGTCCGCGCGTCGCTCGTGGAAGAACAGCAGCAACCCCTCGTCGCACCGCACGGGAGGCGCTCCGGCTCCGATACCGAGCGCTCCCAGCGAGGGCCGGACGATGGTGTGGTGCTCGAGCGCCGCGACGTGGGCGTCCCAGTAGTCGGCATCGGCATTCCACAGGTGATCGAGGTCGTCGAACACTGCGAGTTGCATGTCGGGGTGGATGCGATGGACGAGTGCAACCCTGCCGTCGGCGAGGTTGAACAGCACGGCGTCCTTGTCCTTGATGCCGTCGGGACCCAACAGTCGACCGCTGCCGGGATCGAGGTGGAATCGCTCACCATCGTGGATCAGGAGGTGAGCGCCGACCCGCCACGGCTGGTCCGGATCGGAGGGGAGATTGGTGTAGGTCATCACCACGTGGTCGCCGCGAGCATCCCGGATGATCTGGACCCGGGGGTCCTCGAAGCAGTCGACGCCATGGTCGCCGGCGCGAGCGAGGATGTAGGCGAACTCGTACGACACGCCATCGTGCGACCGGAAGACCGCGATGTCGGACACGTAGTCCAGGAATCGCGGGCCCGGACCGTCGTTGAGCCGATACGTGTCGCGCACCGCTCTCGCGAACAGATGGAAGTGATCATCGTGATGGAGCAGTCCGGCGTTGAAGATCGGCCCGTACCCCGGCAGCGATCCCGCCGGCACGACCGGCTCGGCCGCCACACGACGAACCGGCTCGGCCCTCGTGATCTGGGAAGTCGTCGGTGTCGAGGTCATCATGC
>DASQFE010000489.1:0-1992 GCA_035633295.1 Ilumatobacteraceae bacterium
GATAGTCGTGGACCAGGCCGTACTCATCGACGTCCAGATCGGTACTGACTCCCGACTCCAGATTCGTGCACCGGAACCGACGAGGCGCGAGGCGCTCGTATCGCTGCCGCGTGGCGACCAGCTCGAGCGTGTCGACGTCGACCATCGCAGAGCTCACATCGGCGGCCGCACCGATGTCAAGGCCGAGTCGGCGGATCGGCAGTGAGTTCGTGAAGGGCGTGCACGTCAGGTGGACGTCGGTGCATCCGCCCAGGTCGGGCCGGTGGGCGCCATTCATCTCACCCCAGCGCCCGGTGCCGTCGGCGCCGAGCCAGAGGTCGGGTTCGTCGAGGTCACGAAACAGCAGGAACTGACGGATCTGCCACGTTGCCGACAGCCGCAAGACATACGTCACGGCTTCGCGCCCGACCTCGCCGGTCGCTGTCCACCCTTCGTTCTCCCACCGCAGCGTCAGCGTTTCGAGATGATTGTCGTCCCAGGTTCGCCAGCGGGCGGTGTACCCGTCGGAGGGAAAGGCGGTCAGTGGCGACGTCACGTGCGTCCACGCTACGACCCGATTGTCCGGTCACAGCGAGTCGGCCCCGGGCTACGTTGACGTCGTGACGCCATTGGAAGATGCGCAGGCCTTCGTCCTGGAATCGTGCCCGCCGCTGCCCGAGCGCGAGGTGGCGCGAACGGAAGCGCTCGGGTTGGTGCTCGCCGCGGCGATCGATGCGGGCGAGGTGGTGCCGCCGTTCGACAACACCGCGGTCGACGGCTATGCGGTGCGCTCGCAGGATGTGGCCGAGGTGCCCGTCGAGCTGCATGTGGTGGGCGAGATCGCGGCTGGAGCGGCGCCCGATCGTCCGGTCGGCCCCGGTGAGGCGATCCGCATCATGACGGGTGCCCCGATGCCGGCAGGTGCCGATGCAGTGGTGATGGTGGAGGATTCCGACCGGATCGGTGACGATCGAGTGCGACTGTCGCGCTCGGTTCCGGTCGGAGCGTCGATTCGTCGAGCCGGCGACGACGTGCAGGCGGGCGACCGATTGTTCGACGCCGGTACCACCATCACCGCCTCGGTCGAGGCCGTGCTTGCATCGGTCAATGCCCGAACGGTGACGGTGTATCCCCGCGCCCGGGTCGCCGTGTTGTCGACCGGCGACGAACTCGTCGACGACGGCTCACCGCTCGAGTTGGGTCAGATCCGCGAGAGCAACAAGACCATGCTGTCGGCTCTCCTCGCTGATGCCGGTTGCGAAGTCGTCGACCTCGGCATCGTGCGTGACGATGAAGCCGAACTCGAACGGGTGTTGCGCGAAGCGGCGTCGCGCTGTGATGCGATCGTCACGAGCGGCGGGGTGTCGATGGGCGACTACGACGTCGTCAAGGCGGTCCTCGGCCGGGTCGCCGACATGAACTGGATGCAGATCGCCATCAAGCCGGCGAAGCCGTTCGCGTTCGGTCGGCTCGACGGCGTGCCGATCTTCGGGTTGCCCGGCAATCCCGTCAGTTCGCTCGTGAGCTTCGAGTTGTTGGCCCGGCCTGCGTTGCGTCGGATGATGGGGCATCGACGTCTGACTCGGCTGAACCTGGTCGCAATCGCCGATGTGGCGCTCGACCGTCATCCCGACGGCAAGGTGCATTTCGTGCGCGTCAACGGCGACTTCGCCGACGACGGTCGCTATCACGTCAGGCCCGTCGGCGCCCAGGGCAGTCATCAACTCGCAGCGACCGCACTTGCCGACGCGATGGCAGTGGTCCCCGATGGCCCGGGCGTCCCGGCAGGGGCTGATGTCGCCGTTCTCCTTCTCCACGGCTGAAGTCAACGGCTCAAACGTCACGTTTGGCCCGGCACCGTGTGACGCGGTGGTGAGCAATAGGCTGAGCGGATGTCGCAGGAGTTGATCGACCCGTTCGGTCGCCTGATCCAGGATCTTCGGATCTCGATCACGGATCGCTGCAACTTTCGCTGCACCTATTGCATGCCCGAGGAAGGGATGCAGTGGCTGC
>DASQFE010000490.1:0-5483 GCA_035633295.1 Ilumatobacteraceae bacterium
CTGATCCTCGCCAATCTCGATGAGGCCACCACGCTCCGCATCGACGGGGCCATCGACAGCGCCGTCACGATCGTGAAACAGGGACCGGATCCTGCGGTCGTGTACTCGCCGACCAGGCCGTCGGTCGAAGTACCCGGGCTCGTCGTGGCCGACGTCAGCGACACCACCGGAGCCGGTGACGCCTTCGCTGCAGGATTCCTCACGCACACCGGAGGATGGCGCGATGATCCGGTCGCTGCCTGCGAATCGGCTCACCGATGCGCAGCGGCGCTGCTCACCAGTCGAGGAGGCCCGTGATGTCGAACGAGTCGGCGGGCACCTGGGCGTCGAGCGGCTGATCGCTCGGGCGCATGTTGAGCACCATCGAAACGGTTTGATCCGCAACGGTGATGTCGAACGAGGCGCGACGGAGTTGGTTGTCGGACGTGACCCATACGTCGTAGGTGACGGTGTCGGGCAGGTCGACGCCGGCCTCGCCGAGCTGCGATCCGGCCTGTGGCGACGCGGCGATCGCCGCTGCGACATCAACGGTCACCTCGTAGTGCACCGTGTCGACGCCATCGATGACCTCGTTGCCGATCTCGACCACGTTGTCGGAGTCGAGCAAGAGTCGTGCCGATTCGGTCGGGTCGACGAACAACTCGCCCTGCATCTCTTCCAGCGTGGTGCCTGCCGTCTCGGCAAGCACACCGAGATCGGCCGAGACCCACGCCGAATCACCGGGCAGTAGCTCACCGAGTGCGTCGGCGGAGATGTAGATCACGCCCGTTGACGCGTCGAAGAGCAACTCCACGGCGCCATCACCCATCGGCATCCCCGCATCGAGCGCCAACAACGCCGACAGATCGGTCGACACCGACACGAGCTTCGTCTCGTTGTCGACCGCACCCGACACCGTGATACCGCCGATGTCACCAGCGCTGACGGTGAGATCGAACTCGACCGAGCGAGCGTCAATCGTGTTCTGCGCAGCAGCGGCGAGCGAGAACGGCTCGACCGCAGGGAGGGTGTCACCGTTGCTGTTGGACGAGCTGATGGCGACGAGGGCTGCAACGGCCAGTGCAACGATCGCTAGGACTGCGACAGCAATGCCCGCACCGCTGCGACGCCGGCCGGCCTGCGGCGTTCCCGGGAGTTCGGGCGGGCCCCACGAAGCGGACTCAGACGGCGCACCGGCGGGTGGGGCGAACGTTGTGCTCATGACGTCAGGCTACGACTGCGACACCGAGGTGTCACGTCAAGAATCCGTCCGGTACGGTCGGGCGCCATGGAGACGCACAGCAACCATGTCGACGTGATCGTGGTCGGCGCAGGCATCTCGGGGATCGGCCAGGCGTATCACCTGCAGACCGAGGCCCCGGATCGCACCTACCTGATCCTCGAGGGCCGCGCGGACATCGGCGGCACCTGGGATCTGTTCCGCTACCCGGGCGTCCGCTCCGACAGCGACATGCACACGCTCGGTTTCGAGTTCAAGCCGTGGAACGCCGAGAAAGCGATCGCCGATGGTCCCTCGATCATGGCCTACCTGCGCGAAACGATCACCGAGAACGGCATCGACCGCCACATCCGTTTCAACCAGCTCGTGCGCCACGCCGAATGGTCGAGCGACACCGCAACCTGGACCGTCGACGTCGAACTGGCAACCAACGGCGAACGGGTGACCTACACCTGCAACTTCTTGGCGATGTGCTCGGGCTACTACTCCTACCGCCACGGCCACACACCGGATTTCGCCGGCCGCAATCGGTTCCAGGGCCCCGTGGTCCACCCGCAACAGTGGCCTGACGACCTCGACTACGCCGACAAGCGCGTTGTCGTCATCGGATCGGGCGCCACGGCGATGACCCTGATCCCGGCGATGGCCGAGACCGCGGCCCACGTCACGATGCTCCAGCGTTCGCCCACCTACGTTGTTGCCAGGCCCGACGTCGATGTGATCGCCAACGGACTGCGAAGGGTCTTGCCGGACTCCGTTGCCTACGACGTCACCCGTTGGAAGAACACCAAGCTGCAGCAGTTCATGTACCAGCGCATGCGCGCCAACCCCGACAAGTTCAAGAACCTCCTCGTCGGCGGGGTTCGCAAGGCGCTCGGGCCGGACCACGACGTCGACACCGACTTCACACCGAGCTACGCGCCGTGGGATCAGCGCCTCTGTCTCGTGCCGAACGGAGATCTGTTCGAGGCCATCAAGGCAGGCACCGCGTCGGTGGTGACCGATCGGATCGTCACGTTCACCGAAACCGGGATCGAGCTGGAGTCGGGCGATCACCTCGAAGCCGACATCATCGTCACGGCGACCGGCCTCGAGATGGTGACGCTCGGCGAGGTCGACTTCACCGTCGACGGCGAACCGGTCGACTTCGCTCACACGTGGTCGTACAAGGGGTTCGCCTATTCCGACGTGCCCAACCTCGCGTCGACGTTCGGGTATGTGAACGCATCGTGGACGCTGCGCGCCGATCTGATCGCCACGTACACCTGCCGCCTGCTGAACCACATGACAGCGACGGGCACCACCATCTGCACGCCCCGCCTGCGCCCGTCAGACGCTTCGATGGTTGCGCGGCCGATGCTCGATCATCTGACGTCCGGGTACGTGCAGCGTGCCGCCGACCGCTTCCCCAAGCAGGGCGACCGCGAGCCGTGGATCAACCCGCAGGACTACGCAAAGGACCGAACGATGTTCCGCAAGGAACCGGTCGACGACGATGTGATGCAGTTCAGCACGGCACGCGTCTTGGCTCACCAGTCGGTCGGGCGGTAGTCCTTCAGAAACTGCCCCCACACGTGCTCGCCGGTGTTCGCGCCGTCGATGATCGGATCGACGATGCGAGCGGCGCCATCGACGATGTCGAGCGGGGGGTGGAATCGATGCTCAGCGGTCTTCTGTTCGGCGATCGACACCGGGTCCTCGTCGCTGACCCAACCGGTGTCGACACTGTTCATGTTGATACCCGACGCGTGGAAGTCGGTTGCCGAGGTGCGCGTCATCATGTTGAGTGCGGCCTTGGCCATGTTGGTATGTGGATGACGCGTGGTCTTGCACAGGCGATAGAACTGCCCTTCGACCGCCGACACGTTGACCACGTGCTTGTGGTCGCCCGGCGTGGCGTCCATCAGCGGCTTGAGTCGCGCATTGATCACGAACGGCGCCACCGCATTGACGAGTTGCGTTTCGAGCAGTTCGACCGATGACACCTCGTGGAGGAGCAGTCGCCATGAGTTTCGGTCGCGAAGATCGACCTGCTGCAGGTCTTGATCGAGGCGACCGGCCGGAAACAGGTCGGCCTGGGCGTGGAGTTCGTCGGGCAAGAGCGGCGTCTGCGACATCGCCGCGGCCTGCGTCAGCCCCGCCAACGGATGAGCTGACAGCGCCACTTCGGAGCCCGCCACGTCGAGCGCGCCGCCGCTGAACGCATCATTGTTGTCAGAGCCGGGCAGCAGGTGGTACCCGCGCAGCCCTTCATACGCCCCGACGAGCTGCAGGACCGCAGGATCGAGGGTGTCGAGCGCGGCAGCCTCGCCGTCCATCATGTGTCGGTAGAAGTCGGGTGGACGGCGCACGGTCTGACACGCGTTGTTGACGATGTAATCGAGCCGATTGCGCGTGGCCAGCACGTTCCGGCAGAATGCCTCGACACTCGGGGTGTGGCGCAGGTCGAGTCCAAACACTTCGAGTCGACCACCCCACTCGGCGAAGTCGGCCTCGGCGGCGTAACGCGCCGCTGCATCACGTGGGAACCGGGTGGCGACGATGAGCGACGCACCGCACCGCAGCAGTTTGATTCCCGCCTGGTAACCGATCTTCACCCGTCCGCCCGTCAGCAGCGCGACCCTCCCCGTCAGGTCGCAGAGCTCACCGCGCTTGGCGAAATTGAACTCGGCGCACTCGGGACACAGCTGGTCGTAGAAGTGGTGCACCCCGTGGTACTTGACCTTGCAGACGTAGCAGTGCTGCGCTTCGACCGTTTCGCGATACTCGGCCGCGTCGACGTCGTGCTGCACGAAGGCGTCGGGGGCGTACACGTTGGGGGTGGTGAACACGGCCTGTTCGCGCAGCGTGCGAATCCCGGTCTCGGCCAGCACGGTCTCATCGCGCTGCACCTTTGCCGAGCGACGCTGACGCTTGAGCGCCTTCGTTCGCAGGCGTCGTTCCTCGGGATCGGGAAAGAACACGTCGCCGGCGGCATTGATCAGGTCGATCTTCTCCTCTGGCGACAAGACCGTCAGCAGGTCACGTGACGAGCCGATGCGTTGAAGGAACTCGGTTGTTGCGAGCAGCTCGTGACGAAGTCGCTCGCTGCCGGCTGCGGGGTCAGGCACTGGTGATGTCCAACGGCGGGCGGTCGCCGAAGTTGATGCCGAGATCACGCGCCGTTCGCATCGTGTCGCCATCGAGTGGCACCAACTTCAGTTGGCGGGTGGCCTCCGCGAGCGGCACGTACACCACATCCGGAGGCTGGAGCCCCACCATGATTCCGTTCTCTCCCTCGTCGAGCGCCCGCACCGCAGCGGCCCCGAACCGGAGACCGAGCAATCGATCGAGGGCAGTGGGCGACCCGCCACGCAGCAGGTGACCCAACACGACGGTACGGGTCTCCTTGCCGGTCATCGCCGCGATCTCCGCCGCGACCTTGGCACCGACACCGCCCAGCTGCACTGCCTGGCCGACAGCATGGCCGATGACCGTCACGTCACCGTCGACCGGAAGCGCGCCTTCGGCGACGACCACGATTGTGAATCGCGAGCCATTGTGGTCACGTTGCAGGATCGTCTCGGCGAGGTGTTCGACCCGGTACGGAATCTCCGGGATCAGGATGCAGTGGGCGCCGCCGGCCATGCCTGTGTGCAACGCGATCCATCCGGCGTCTCGGCCCATCACCTCCACGACCATCACGCGACCGTGGGAGGTCGCCGTGGTGAACAACCGGTCGATGCATTCGGTGGCGAAGTCGACGGCGGTGTCGAAGCCGAACGTTGCGGTCGTCTTGTCGAGGTCGTTGTCGATCGTCTTGGGGACGCCGATGACGCGAAGGCCGGCCTCGTAGAGGTGGTCGGCGATCGTGAGCGATCCATCGCCGCCGACCGTGATCAGGGCGTCGATTCCGGCGTCGGTGAATCGTTGGATCAGCTCGGAGGTCAGGTCGACGTCGACGTAGGTGCCATCAGGCTGGAGCACCGGGAACTGGGTCGGATTGCCGCGGTTCGTCGAACCCAAGATCGTCCCGCCGGTGTGCTGGATCCCCCGAACCGACTGGCGATCGAGGTTCATCAGGCCCCCGTCCGGATAGTCCTCGGGGTGCATCAGCCCGTTGAAGCCGTCGCGGATGCCGACGACCTCCCATCCGCGATTTCGAGCGGCGAGCGTGACGGATCGAATCACAGCGTTGAGGCCCGGGGCGTCGCCCCCACCGGTGCTGATAGCAATGCGCGAAATGTCGTTCACGGGATGCCAGGGTAGGCCACGAGCGGGCACC
>DASQFE010000491.1:0-2480 GCA_035633295.1 Ilumatobacteraceae bacterium
CCTGACGAACCACCGGCTCGGCGAGACCGTCGATCTGGAGGAAGAGGATGCCGGGCACATCGGTGGGTGTCGGCGGCTCGAGCCGGTTCACCATTCGGCGGACGGTCTGGCGCTGCCACACGGCGTCGTCGTCGACCGACAGCCAGGTGCTCACGACGATCCCGATCACCGTCATGAGGACCGAGGCGAGTACTGCCTGCCAGACCGAGTCGACCACCAAGCCGTCAAGGATGTCAGCGGCGACATACAAGATGAGACCGTTGGCGACGATGCCGAGGAGTCCGGCGGTCCACAGGATGATTCGGGCGAAGTACCGCGAGATGATCGGCCACAGCACGGCGTTGAGCGCCGAGATCAAGAGCGCCGAGACGAGCGCCGTCCCGAAGTCCCGGATCGAGATGCCCGGCAGGATCCACGCGATGAACCAGAAGCTCACTGACGTGATCACCAGCTCGATGAGGTGGCGGCGCAGCGGGATCCGCCCCGGGGTTCGGGACGGCAGCGTCGGCGTGGTCACGTCACCACGATACGCCCCGGTGCAGTGCCAGACTGTTGCATGACCACGGTGTCGGGGCGGATACGCGAGTGGCGGCCGCGGCTCGCCGTGACGTACGGCTTGGTGACCGTGGAGAACACCTTCGAACTGCTCTACCCCTTCGCGATCGGTCTGGCGGTGAACGGTCTGCTGGACGACAACTGGGGTGGGGTGGTGCTGTTCGCCGTGATCTCGTTGAGCCACACCGCGGTGAGCTTCACCCGCCAGCGTTACGACAGCCGCTCGTTCGCAAAGTTGTACGAGCTGACGGCGACCGACCTCGTGGAGCGTCAACGCACCGACGGCGTCGACACGAGCGCCATCGTCGGGCGGGCGAACCTTGCCGGCGAGTACGTCGAGTTCCTGGAACGTGACATCCCGCTGGCGATCACGGCGATGTTCGCAGTGTTCGGGTCGCTCGTGATGCTGTTCTTCTACGACCCGCTGCTGGGAATGGTCGCCGCGCTCGTCGCGTTTCCAGTCGCCCTGCTGAATCGACGGCTCATGCGTCGATCCCGCCATGTGTATCGACGCCTGAACGACGAGACCGAGGTCGAGGTGGCCGTGATCGGGACGGGGACGCACGACGAGGTGCGGCGCCATTTCGGGATCCTCGGGCGTCAATGGGTGCGCCTCTCCGACGCCGAGGCCGTCAGCTGGAGCATCGTCGACGTCATCGCAGCTGCGCTGGCGATCTTCGCCCTCTGGCGGACTGTCGACATCGGCGCCGAGGTCGGCACGATCTTTGCGACCATTGCCTACGTGTGGGCCTACATCGGCGGGTTCGACCAGGTCCCAGGCGTGTTGCAGCGGATGTCGAACCTCAGCGACATCCGACAACGCCTCACCGGGCTCGACGACCCCCGCGACCCGTTGCTGAACGCGGAAACCTGAGGATGTCCCACCCTGCGGCTATCGTCCGTCGGCGACACCCGAACGCTCGATGCTGACGTGTGGCAGCAGCCGATCGAGCCATCGGGGCATCCACCAGTTCCGGTCGCCGAGCAGCTCCATGGTGGCGGGCACCACGATCATGCGCACGAGGGTGGCGTCGAGCAGCACGGCGATGGCGAGCCCGAGGCCGAACAGTTTGATCTCCCTGATGTCCTCGAGCATGAACGAGCCGAACACGGCGACCATGATCGCCGCGGCGGCGGTGATCACGTGCGCTGTCGAGGCCAGGCCGTCGGCGACCGCGGTGGCCGAATCCCCGGTGCGGTCGTACTCCTCCCTGATGCGTGACAGCATGAAGACCTCGTAGTCCATCGACAGGCCGAAGACGACGGCGAACAGCATCAGCGGAACGTACGGATTGATCGGTCCGCCCTCGATGCCGAGCAGATCGCCCGCCCAACCCCATTGGAACACGACGACCACGATGCCGTAGGCGGCCGCGATCGACAGCACATTCATGGCCACCGCCTTGAGCGGGACGAGCACCGAACGGAAGACCGTCATCAGCAGCAGGAACGACACGGCGAGCACCGCACCGAAGAAGACGACCATCCGCTCAGACAGGAACCTGGTGATGTCGATGCTCGTCGCCGCACTGCCCGTGACGTTGACGTCGACACCGGTGCCGACCACTGCGTCGGGGATGACCACGTCGCGTAGATGGCCGACCAACTCGGTCGTCTCCTGGGCCTGCGGCGCCGTGGTCGCGACGAGGCTCATGACGTACGCCTGGGGCCGGTCGGCATTGTCGGGGATTGCCGGCGTCACTGCGGCGACGCCAGGAGTCCGGCTCAACGTTCGCCGGAGGGACTCGACGGACGCCGGTGAGTCGGCGCCGGCGACGGTGACCACGAACGGGCCGTTGAAGCCGTCGCCGAAGCCTCGAGCGAGCAGGTCGTAGGCCTGGCGCGTTGGGGTGTCCTCGGGGAAGTTCCCTTCGTCGGCCCAGCCGAGTCGCATGTTCGACGCTGGGGTCGCGAGCGCGAGCAGG
>DASQFE010000492.1:0-3741 GCA_035633295.1 Ilumatobacteraceae bacterium
ACCATGGTCCAGGTGAGTCCGGCGGCGTCGAACCCATCGTTGTTGTCGATCGCCGGCCGCTTGAACATGAACCCGACCTGTCGATTGCCGCCTTCGACGTCGGGCGGCAGGTACAGGCACACCGTCATCTCGGCGGTGCCTTCGTTGGCGCGGTTGCCCATCCGGAACCAGCCACCGACGCCTTGCACCGGGTCGAAGCAGTTGATGTACATGCTCTCGTTGAAGTTCGACTCGGGGCCGAGTTCGTGCATGTATTCGTCGGATTCGTCGAGACGTACAGCCATGGCGCTGACCGTACGGTGCCGCGCCGCTCGCCGACGTGTCGGACCGCGAGCCGTTCGCTCAGCGCCGCGGCCACTGGTTGGCGCGGATGTTGTCGGCGGCGAGGCGGGCGGTCTCGTCGATGCGCTTGGCCCGGGTGGGTTCGGTCTTGGCCTGGAGGATCCATTCGAGGATCCCGCGACGCGTCGACGGTGGGAACGCGTCGAAGTTGGATCGGGCGGTCGGGTACCCATCGAGCGCGGCGGCGAGATCGTCGGGAACGGCGAGCGCGTCGACGTGGTCGAGCTTCGACCACGAACCGTCGGCTTTCGCGGCCTTGATGGCCGCCAGCCCGGCGGGCAGAACGAGCTCGTCTGCGAGCAGACGCTCGAGCCGGTCCTTGTTGACCTTCGACCAGCCACTGCCCGGCTTGCGCGGCGTGCACAGTAGGGCGGTGCGACGCTCGTCGATCTTGGCCGGCTTCGAGTCGATCCAGCCGACGCACAGGCATTCCTCGCACAGGTCCTGCGCGCTCACGTACTGCTCTGCGGGCCCGAGCGAGCCCTTCTTGACGGTCACCGCCCAGACGCCGGCCGATGTCGAGTGTCCAGTGGCGAGCCAGTCGCGCCAGGCCTGACGAGACTCGACGTCGACGAGCGGGAGATCGGGCCGCAGCGGCATCGGCGACATCTTCGCGCGTCGCTTCCGGCCGAGGCGCTGCGTGCCCTCTCGAACTACGTTGGGCGACAGCGACGATCGGCGTTGCTGATGAGGGGACGAGATGAGCATCACCGACGACGACCTGGAGACCACCAACTCGGCGATCGCCAAGCTCGAAGGGATCGAGCCGTCGGGCGACATCGCTGAGTTCAACGCCCGCAAGCTCACATTCGGGCCCGACAAGGCCGTCATCGGACCCGTGGCCCACTTGGCAGCTGAGCGCATCCGGCTCACGGCGCTGGAGTGGGAGCACTTCGAGGTCCGCCAGGTCGGCTCCACGCTCGGCGGGATCGTCAAGGGCCTCGATCTTTCGAAGCCGCTTCCCGAGGACGTTTTCGAGGAACTCGCCCGCGCCTGGGTCGACTACAAGGTGCTGTTCTTTCGCAACCAGGTACTCACCGCTGAGCAGCACATCGATTTCGCCCGTCGATTCGGAGAACTCGAGGTGCACCCGTTCCTGCGCAACAACGACGAGCGTCCCGAGCTGGTGCGTTTCGCCAAGGACGCCGACACCGGGGGCTACGAGAACGGCTGGCACCACGACGTCACCTGGCGAGAGGTGCCGTCGAAGGGCGCCGTGCTCCGGGCGATCCAGGTGCCGGAAACCGGTGGCGACACGCTGTTCTGCGACATGAACGCCGCCTACGAGGGCCTGTCCGACGAGGTGAAGGATCGCCTGGAAGGGCTCGTTGCCGAACACGATTACATGCAGGCGTTCGGTCACACGATCGCCGGTGCCGACGGAGACGCCATGCGTGAGAAGTACCCGGTGGTCGAACATCCCGTGGTGATCCGCCACCCGATCTCGGGTCACCGGTTGCTCTATGTCAACCGGTTCTTCACCACCCGCATCGTCGGCCTCGACCCGGCCGAATCCGATGCGCTGCTCGTGACACTGTTCGCCCAAGCCAACACCCTCGAGTACCACTGCCGGTTGCATTGGCATCCGAACTCGATCGCCATGTGGGACAACCTCGCAGTGCAGCACTACGCATCGAGCGACTACTGGCCCGACATCCGCGTGATGGAGCGAGCCAGCATCGTCGGCGTTCGACCGTCGGCCTGAACGAGATCGAATGGCGCGCGTCGTCCTGATCACCGGAGCGAGCCGCGGCATCGGCGCCGCCACCGCGCGGCTTGCAGCCGAGCGCGGCGACAACGTCGCAGTCAACTTTGCCCGCAATGGCGAAGCGGCGCAGTCCGTCGTCGACGAGTGCTTGGCAGCTGGCGTGAACGCGCTCGCCGTTCAGGCCGACGTTGCCGACGAACGTGCAGTCATGGCGATGTTCGACCTGGTGTCCGGCGAGCTCGGGCCCATTGACGTCCTCGTCAACAACGCCGGGATCCTCCATTCGCACATGCGATTCGACGAGATGTCCGTCGAACGTTGGCGGGAGCTGCTCGATGTCAACGTTGTCGGCGCCTTCCTGTGCGCCCGTGAAGCGGTGCGGCGGATGTCGACTCGCCACGGAGGCGCCGGCGGATCCATCGTCAACGTGTCGTCGGCGGCGAGCTATCTCGGCAGCCCGGGCGAGTACGTCGACTACGCGGCGAGCAAAGCAGCAATCGACACGATGACCATCGGGCTCGGCAAGGAGGTTGCCACCGAGGGCATCCGGGTCAACGCAGTGCGGCCTGGCGTGATCTACACCGACATCCACGCCAGCGGCGGCGAGCCGGGGCGTGTCGAGCGGGTCGCGCCGTCGGTGCCGATGCAGCGAGGTGGCGACCCGATCGAAGTCGCCCGCACCATTCTGTGGCTGGCCTCCGACGAGGCCTCCTACATCACGGGCACGATTGTGAACTGTTCCGGTGGTCGCTGATGGCCCGGCACGTGGCGCGGTGGGAGCTCGAGGGTGTGACCGGCCCGGTCGTGGTGGTCGACGTGATCCGGGCATTCACCACTGCGGCGTACGCATTCGGAGCCGGCGCAGCAGAGATCTACTTGGTGGGTGACGTCGAAGAGGCGTTGTCCTTCAAGGCTGCGCACCCGGGAACGATCGCGCTCGGCGAGGATCGCGGGCTGCGACCGGTTGGGTTCGATTACCCGAACTCGCCGGCGATGGTCAGCCGCGCCGACTTCACTGGTCGCACGCTGGTGCAACGAACCTCAGCGGGCACGCGGGGCGTGGTCGCTTCGGTCGACGCCACAAGGCTGTGGGCTTCGAGCCTGGCGTGTGCGTCGGCGACTGCTCGGGCCGTCAACGCTGCTGGCCTGGGCGAGCCGACCTACGTGATCACGGGTCGATTCGATGACCGGCCCGAACTGCACGGCGACGACGACGTACTGGCCGCCGACCTCATCGAACGGGCGCGACTCGGCGAACCCCTCGCCGCAGACGCAACGGGTCGAGCTCTCCTCGCAACCGAGGAAGCGCGCAAG
The DNA here is from genome assembly GCA_035633295.1 of Ilumatobacteraceae bacterium. Taxonomy (GTDB): domain Bacteria; phylum Actinomycetota; class Acidimicrobiia; order Acidimicrobiales; family Ilumatobacteraceae; genus Sva-07. Next base: position 3,365 of record DASQFE010000492.1, read on the forward strand.
ACCCTCGCCCTCGGCCCCGAGCACTGCGATCCGACCGACATCGAACTGGCTGCCGCCGTCGACGCCTTCGACTTCGCCATGGAGGTCGAACGCACGCCGCTCGGGCTCCGACTCACCGCTCACAACCCGGACTGACGGACGTTGCGCGTTGACGCCTCGCGGCGCATCGGTCAGCAGATGTCGGTGCCGTCGGGGGCGGTGATGTGCCAGCGGCCATCGTCGGTGCGGGCGATGACAAAGCCCAGCTCCTTGAGGTAGTTGTGGCGTGGGCACAGCGGCGCGCCGTTGTGAGGATCGGTGGGGCCGCGGGTGCTCCAGCTCGTGAGGTGATCGGCGTGGCACCTGGTGTGGGGTTGGTCGCAACCGGGCCAGATGCA